>JBEGJG010000006.1:0-22696 GCA_041184705.1 Candidatus Eiseniibacteriota bacterium | reverse complement strand
GTCACTCGTCGTAGAGCACCGTCGGCTCCTCGTAGAAGCGCACCTCGCGCTTCGTGAGCCGCTGCTCGGTCCACTCGGCCAACCATGCGTTCTTGCGGTCGAGCGGCATCGAGGCGTCCTCGCACATCGCGACCGGCACGTTCACGCGCAGCGCTCGCCAGCGGATGAGGTGACGCGTGATGCCCGCCGGCAGGAACTCGCCCGCACTCGCGAGGTCGATCACCTCGGCGGGGTCGAAGCGCGGGAAGATCACGAGCGCGCGCACCTCGGGATGCTCGCGGCGCGCGGCGGTGAGCGAGTCGCTGGTGACGCGCGTGTACGGCACGCGGTCCTGGTAGAGCTGCACGACCGAGTTGAGCAGGTCGTTACGCTCGTGCAGCGAGCGTCCGCCCAGCACCACCAGCACGTCGTCGTCGTCGAGCACCACGCACGCGAGCGCCTCGCGGCGCGCGAGCAGGGCGCGGGCGTGCACGCGGTCGTGGCGCTGGGTGTCGATCCCGGGCAGGCCGGCGAGGCCCTGCTCGAGCACCACCCGCGCGTCGGAGGTGAGCGCGTGATACCACGTGTTCAACTCCACCGATGGCGACTCGTAGCGCACCACCTGCACGAGCAGGTGCGGCCAGCCCGCGGCACGGGCGGCGGTGCTGCGGTTGGCGCCGTCCAGCACCACGTAGCGGGGCTCCACGCGCATGCCGTCGCCGACCTGGGTCACGATGGGCGGGTTCTTGAGCGTGGCGCTCTCGCGCAGGCGGCGGACGAGCGGTTCGGTGCGCTGCAGGTCGTGGTACTCGTGCGGGTACACGGCCTCGGTGGGCACGAACCGCAGGTCGGGCAGACGGAAGTCGGGCTGGCTCATGGCCGACCCACTCTAGCGCATGGGCGCCGCCGGGGTGGGGGGCGGGAGACCGCACGGCCCCGTCGTGGTGGCCCGCGGCGAGCGGGCGGTTTACCCTTCCCGGACGCGCTCGGCGTGGCCTGCAACCCGCCGCCGCCCGCCCCCGTATCCCGTTCCTATGCCCCGTCCGGCGGCTCCGGCCTCCGGTCCCCTTCGCCTCGGAGATCCCCGCCATGCCGCGCAAGCTGCTCCTCTCGCTCGCCCTCGGGCTGCTGCTCGCCCCCGTCGCGCACGCCCAGACCGTGGACGAGATCCTCACGAAGCACTACGAGACGCAGGGTGGTCTCGAGAAGATGAAGGGCGTCACGACGCGCCGCATGATCGGCTCCATGGGCATGGGCATGCCGGGCATGGAGGCGCCCATCACGATGGAGATGAAGCGCCCGGCCAAGCGCCGCATCGAGTTCACGATCCAGGGCATGACCGGCGTGCAGGCGTTCGACGGCGAGAAGGGCTGGTCGCTCATGCCGTTCATGGGCCAGACCGACCCCGAGGTGTCGTCGGACGAGGACAGCGCCAAGGAGCGTGACGAGGCCGACTTCGACGGCGTGCTCGTGGACTGGAAGTCCAAGGGTCACACGGTCGAGTTCGCGGGCAAGGAGATGGTCGAGGGCGCCGAGGCGTTCAAGCTCAAGGTGACCAAGAAGAACGGCGACCTCGAGTACCACTACCTCGATGCCGAGACGTACCTGCTCGTGAAGACCGAGGGCAAGGTGAAGCGGCGCGGGACCGAGTACGAGGGTGAGCAGATCTACTCGGACTACAAGGAGGTGGACGGCGTCATGGTGCCGTTCGCCATGGAGATGGGCGCCAAGGGTCAGCCGATGCGCCAGAAGATGACGTTCAGCAAGGTCGAGATGAACGTGGCGATCGACGACGCCCGCTTCGTGATGCCCGCCAAGGCGACGAAGGACGGCGACAAGAAGGACGCCGAGAAGAAGGACGCGAAGGACGCGAAGACGCCCGAGAAGAAGAAGGGCGAGTGACGCGTTCGCGCTGACGACGCGGCCCCGGCCCGGGGGACTCCCGGACCGGGGCCGTGCTCCATTCCCCTCCCACGACGAGGAACCCCATGCGTGATCCGTGGATGGTGCGCGGCGCCCGCCGTGCGATGACGACCCTCGCCCTGCTGCTGGCCGCCTCGGGTGCGGCTCGAGCTCAGGAGCCGACGACGGCCAAGGCCCCCGACTGGAAGCTCGACTCCGAGACGTTCGAAGGACTGCGCGCGCGCTCTCTCGGGCCCGGCGTGATGAGCGGCCGCATCACCTGTCTGGACGGTGTGGCTGGAGCGCGCAACACGCTGTGGGTGGGCACCGCCGGCGGCGGGGTGTGGCGCTCGCGCGATCACGGCACCACGTGGAAGCCGGTGTTCGACGGGCACACCATGAGCATCGGGGCGATCCGCGTGGCACCCAGTGACCCGCGCACGGTGGTGGTGGGCACGGGCGAGTCGTGGACGCGCAACAGCGTGGGTTACGGCGACGGCGTGTACCGCACGCGCGACGGCGGGGATTCGTGGACGCATCTCGGGCTCGATCGCACCGAGCGCATCGCCGACGTGCTCATCCACCCGAACCGCCCCGACACCATGTGGGTGGCCGCGGTGGGACCGCTGTTCGCCGACGGCGAGGATCGCGGCGTGTACCGCACCACCGACGGCGGCAAGACGTGGACGCGCACGCTGTACGTGGACGCGCGCACCGGCGCGGCCGATCTGGCGATCGATCCGCAGAACCCCGACGTGCTGTACGCCTCCATGTGGAGCGTGCGTCGGCAGCCGTGGACGTTCGCGTCGGGTGGGCCGGGCTCGGGCCTGTACAAGAGCGTGGACGGCGGCGTGACGTGGCGTCGGCTGTCGAAGGGCCTGCCCGAGGGTGAACTGGGTCGCATCGGTGTGGCGGTGTCGCCGGCGCGCGCCAGCCGCCTGTACGCGGTGGTCGAGTCGAAGAAGACCGCCATGTACATGAGCGACGACGGCGGCGAGAGCTGGACGCGCGGCAACGACTCGAACACCGACGTGACGTGGCGACCGTTCTACTTCGCGCACGTCGTGCCCGACCCGGTCGCGTTCGACCGCGTGTACAAGGGCGGGCTCGCGCTCTCGGTGAGCGAGGACGCGGGACGCAAGTTCAGCGGCGTGGGGGGCGGTGGGTTCGGCGGCGCGCCGTACCACAGCGACGTCCACGCCCTGTGGATCGACCCCACCGACACCGAGTACCTCGCGCTCGGCACCGACGGTGGCGTGTACGTGTCGAGCGATCGCGGCAACACGTGGCGCATGTGCGAGAACATCCCGGTCGGCCAGTTCTACCACGTCGGCGTGGACTCGCGGATGCCGTACCACGTCTACGGCGGCCTGCAGGACAACGGCACGTGGAGCGCGCCGAGCACGCGTTCGGGTGGTGTGCCGAACCGGTTGTGGGAGAGCCTGCTCGGTGGCGACGGCTTCTGGGCGTTCCCCGACGCGAAGGACGAGGACGTCGTCTACTGCATGTACCAGGGCGGCGAGTTGTCGCGCGTGCGACTGAGCACGGGCGAGACCAAGGACATCAAGCCGCTGCGCGGTCCCGGCGAACCCAAGCTGCGCTACAACTGGAACGCGGCCCTGCATCGCGGTCCGAGCGGTGCGCTGTACATGGGTTCGCAGTTCCTGCTGCGCACGCGCGACATGGGTGACACGTGGGAGCGCATCTCACCCGATCTCACCACCAACGACCCGCTCAAGCAGCAGCAGGACAAGTCGGGTGGGTTGTCCGTGGACAACTCGACCGCCGAGAACCACTGCACCATCTTCGCGATCGGCGAGTCCCCGCGCGATCCGGCCACGGTGTGGGTCGGCACCGACGACGGACGACTGCAGCTCACGCGCGACGCGGGTCGCACGTGGACCGACCTCTCGGCGCGGCTGCCCGGTGTGCGGGCGAACGCTTGGATCACGTCGGTCGAGCCGTCCCCGCACGACGTGACGACCTGCTTCGTGACCGTGGACGATCACATGCGCGGGGACTTCCGCCCGCACGTGTTCGTGACGCGCGACGGTGGGCGCACGTTCACCGCACTCGCCGACAGCACGCTGCGCGGGTACGCCCACGTGGTGCGGCAGGATCCGGTGAACCCGGACCTCGTGTTCGTGGGCACCGAGTGGGGACTGTGGGGTTCGCTCGACGGCGGTCGTACGTGGGCGCGCATCAAGGCCGGCATCCCGGCGGTCGCCGTGCGGGACCTCGTCATCCACCCGCGCGAGGGTGACCTCGTGATCGCCACGCACGGTCGCGGCATCCACATCATCGACGACCTCACGCCGCTGCGTTCCCTCACGCGCGAGCGGCTCGCGGAGGACGTGGCGTTCCTGGGCACGCGTCCGAACCGCCTGCTCATCCCGCGGCAGGAGCAGCGCTTCAGCGGCAGCACCGACTGGCGCGGCGACGAGCTGCCCGAGGCCGCGGTGGTGACCTACTACCTCAAGAAGCGCCACCTCATCGGCGACCTCAAGGTCGAGGTGATCGACCCGCAGGGCAAGGTGCTCACCACCATCCCCGGGGGGCGTCGTCGCGGCATCAACCGCGTCGAGTGGCCCATGCGACTCAAGGGCCCCAAGCTGCCGCCCGCGGCCAATCTGGTGCCGAACTTCTTCGCGTTCGTGGGGCCGCGCGCACCCGTGGGCACGTACACGGTGCGACTCACCAAGAACAAGCAGGTGCTCACCGGCACGTTCGAGGTGGTGCCCGATCCGCGTTCCACGCACACGGCCGAGGATCGCGCCGCGCAGGTCGAACTGGTGAATCGCCTCTACGGCGACCTCACCCGGCTCACCTACACGGTCGAGAGTCTGCAGGGGCTGCGCGACTCGGCGCGTGCGCAGGCCAAGGTGCTCGGTCGCGCCCCGCTCGCGAAGCGGCTGGAGGCGTTCGCCGACGAGCTCGAGACGCTGCGCGGACGACTCGTGGCCGCCAAGCCCGGCGGGCGTCTCACCGGTGAGGAGCAGCTGCGAGAGCAGATGGGTGACCTCTACGGCAAGGTGAACGGCTACGACGGTCGCCCCACCGCCGGACAGCTCGCGCTCGCGGGTGTGCTCGAGGCCGAACTCGACAAGGGCGTGGCCGACCTCGACGCCCTCGTGGGGCGCTCGCTGCCGGGTCTCAACAGCGGGCTCACCGCAGCCAAGCGTCCGGTGCTCGTGCGCGAGACGCGCGAGGCATGGGACGCGCGCAATGCCAAGACCGAGTCCGGCGGTGCGGGCAGCCTGATGGGTGTGCGCGGGTGGCTGGAGTCGCAGGGCATCGAGGTGCCGAGCGCGCACGACTGACGACGAGCTGCGCGGTAGCACGAAGGCCCCGCTCGGTTCGCGCGAGCGGGGCCTTCTCGTCAGGTCGTGGTGGGGATGGCGCGCGCGAGCACGAGCACGTAGCCCAGCGTGTCGCGCGCCCACCGGTCCACGAGGTCCGACCACATCGTGATGCGGCGCTCGAACGCGGCACGCTCGGGATCCTCGGGATGGGCCGCGCACCACGAACGGATGCCGTTCGCGTAGGCGCGTTCGTAGGCGTCGCACGCCTCCACCGACGACTCCTCGTGATCGAGCACGTCCCAGCCGTGTGCGCGGATCACCGCGAGCGTCTCGGGCAACGAGGTGTGGTCGTCGACACTCGCACCCAGCGCCTCGAGGAAGCCGGGCGCGGGCGGTTGCCGCCAGTAGGGGACGCCCAGCAGCACGAGGCCGTGGGGCACGAGGATCGTTCGTAACATCGAGAGCGCCTCCTCGAGCCGTCCGAACGCATGCAGGCTTCCGGTGCAGACCGCGAGCGTGAACGGTTCGTGTGCAAGCGGTGTGTCGGACCAGCGCCGGGGCTCGATGGACAGTCGGTCGGGGCCGAGGACGGCTCGTGCGCGTTCACGCGCGTCGTGTGCGAACGACGGGTTGGGTTCGATGCCGATCCCCTCGCCCGGGAGTCGCGCGAGCATTCGCACCGCCCACTCGCCCTTGCCGCAGCCCACGTCGAGCACACGTGCGGGGTGAGGGCCGTGCGCGAGCGCGATGCGCTCGACCCATGTGGCCACGACCGCTTCGGGCACGGGGCCGAGCACGCGCAGGTCCGCGTGCCCCGCGGTGGTGAATCGGAACGGGTCCGTGGGTGCTTCGCTCATGGAGCCTCGTGGGAACGTGAGCAAGACGACGGGCGCGGGAGCGAACCGCCCCCGCGCCCGTGTGGTGCCTGCAACGTGCTCAGCCCTTGGCCGCCGTCGGCTTCTCGCTCGCGCGACCCTGCTCGGTGTACGCCTTCCGGAGCCGGGTCATCATGTCGTCGCGACGGTCGTACAGGCGCTTGCGCTTGCGCGGTGCGTGCTTGGCGAGCGCGTACGCGGTGAGCAACGGCAGACCGATGGTGGAGTCGGTGTAGCAGATCACCGTGCCGGGCAACTGGTCGGGATCGATCTTGCCCCAGCTCACGGCCTCGGCCGGCGTGGCCCCCGAGAGCCCGCCCGTGTCGGGGCGCGCATCGGTGACCGCGAGGAAGTAGTCGTGGCCCTTCTCGGCGATGCCGAGCACCTCCTGGATCTGCGGCTCGGTCTGCAGCAGGAAGTTCTTGGGGCTGCCGCCGCCCAGGATCCACACCGCGCTCTTGCCGCCCGAGGCCTTGGCGTCCCACACGATGCCGGCGGTCTCGTTGACGTCGGCGTTCACGTCGAGCAGCAGCTTGTTACCCTCGAGCGCCTTGGCGGCCACGTTCATGCCGATGCTCGAGTCGCCCGGCGACGAGGTGTACACCGGTACGCCGTACTCGTAGGCGGCCGCGAGCAGCGAGCGATTCTTGAGGCCCAGCTTCTCCTCGCGTGCGCGCAGGTACTTGCCGCACAGGTGGTGGAACTCGGCCGTGCTCATGGTGCGCTGGAACTCGGGGCCCGCGATGATCTCGCGGAAGAAGGCGTCGGTGTCGAGCAGCACCTTGTAGTCGAAGAAGATGTCGTAGATGCGGACCACGCCCTCGTCGCGCAGCTCCACGTCGTCCACCTGGAACGTGCCCTGGTGCATCGCGAGCCCGAGGCCGAAGTGCGCGTCGTGGTAGAGGTTCGCGCCCGTGGACACGATCCAGTCCACGAACCCGGCCTCGAGCAGCGGGATGAGCGAGCTCATGCCGAGCCCGGCCGGGGTGAGCGCGCCCGTGACCGACAGGGCCACCGTGACGTCGTCCTCGAGCATGCGCTCGGTGAGCAGGCGCGCGCCCTCGCGCAGACGCGCGGCGTTGTAGGCGAGGAACGACCGGTCGATGAGTTCGGCGGCGGTCTCGCGGCCCGTGATGGCCGGCGGGTCGATGCGCGTGCCGCTCAGGTAGCGGTGCGACTTGCGGGCAGCGGACATGGCGGTCCTCTTCGGGTGACAGGGGGATGCGTGAAGGGGCGCAGCATAATGCGCCCGCCCGTGCGCGTGAAGCGCACCCGCACCCGACCGGCACCGACGCGAAGGCCCGCCCGGGAGCGTTCCGGGCGGGCCTTCGTACGGCGGCGTGCGCGCGATCAGCGCGGACGGATCTCCTCGGGGCCCGGATCGTTGTTGGGGCCCGGCACGAAGTCGGGGCGGAGCGCGGCGGCGACGTCGAGCGCACCCGCGCCGTAGTCACGCGTCTGCGCACCGGCGGGCGCACTGGCCAGACGGCGTGCGGTGAGCGTGAGTCGGTCCTCGACCTCCACCAGCCCCCAGCCCGGGTGCTCCTCGGCGAGCAGCGCCGCGGCACCGGTCACGAACGGAGCCGACATCGAGGTGCCGGTCCACAGGCGGTAGCCACCGCCCGGATAGGTGCTGCGCACGGCGACACCGGGCGCCGAGATCGTCACGTCGCCTCCGCGGCTGCTGAACGCCGCACCGTTGGCGGTGCCGTCCACGGCGGCGATGCACAGCACGTGCGACGAGCGACCGGGGAAGTCCACCACGGCGTCGGTGCCCCAGTTGCCGGCGGTGGCGATCACGATGACGCCGGCATCCTTGGCCTCCTCGAGCACGTCCTGCAGCGCGTCGCAGCGGGTGCTGGTGCCGAGGCTGAGGTTGATGACCTTGGCGCCCTGCTCGATCGCCCAGCGCACGCCGGCGGTGACGTTGACGATGTCGCCGCGGCCGTCGGCGTCGAGAACGCGGATGGGCATGATGCGCGCACCCGGGGCGACCAGGGTCACGATGCCGGCGACGTGCGTGCCGTGCCCGTAGGCCTCGTCGGCGCGGCCGTCACGGTCGTTGTCGATGAAGTCGCGGACGTCGGTGGGGTTGGGGTCGTTGCCCACGAAGTCCCAGCCCGCCACCAGACGGTGACGCAGGGCGGGGTGCTTGAGGTCGAGCCCGGTGTCGATGATGGCGACCTTCACGTTCTGCCCGGTGGAGATGTCGTGTGCGTGGTCGAGGCCCAGCTGGGTGAGCGAGGCCTGCCCCGCGAACGTGCCCGCGTTGCCGAAGCCGTCGTCGAACGCGAAGCTCTGCTGGCGCGCTTCGGCCGGCTCGATCCACGCGTTGGGTTCGGAGGTCACGACGCGCGGGTCGAGCAGCAGACGGTCCATGAGGACGGCCGGCGACTGCCCGGGCAGCGGGCGCAGCGCGGCGGTGCGACCCTCGGACTCCTGCGTCACCACGATGGCGCCGTAGTCACGCGCGATGCGCGCCGCGTCGGTGCCCTCCTGGAACACGATGGCGACCTGGTTCTCGAGGCCCTGCGTCGCGAACGCGTCCGCGCCGTAGCGCGTGCGGTCCACACCGGAATCCGGTGCGGTGGGCAGCGCGCGGCTGCACGACGTGGCGGCGAACGCGATCGCGGCGATCGCGAGCGCGTGGACCTTCGCGGAGCGAACCATGGACGGGATCATGACCTGTTGCCTCCTGTGAAACGGGGGACCGACTTCCATGGTCCCATCGAACCGCTTTCACCTCAACCGCAATCGCGTCAAGAAATTGTTGTCTCACAACGAGTTGTGCGCTCTCGAACGGAGTTCAGCCTGACCTCACAGCGTCGCGGCGTTCGGCACGGGAACCGTGCGGAACGCCTGCTGCGAGAGCAGGCGCGGCCCGCCCAGTACGGCGAACCCGGCCCAATCGATCGGGTGCTGGCCGGCCTCGGCACACGCCGCCTGCGCCTGCGCGAGCGCGGTCGGCAGCGGGGCCTGGTCGGCGAGGCGAGCGTAGAGGTCGGACATGAGGCGCGCCGTGGCGTTGTCGTCCACGTCCCACTGCGCGGCGACCACGGCCGAAGCGCCCGAGAGCAGGAAGGAGCGCGCGAGCCCGAACCACTCCTCGCCCGGGCGCACGAGCGCGCGTGCGGTGTGACAGGCCGAGAGCGTGACCCAGCGGGCCGCGAGCGAGACGTCGGAGAGCTCGCCGGCGAGCAGCCAACGATCGTGCAGACGGAGCCCCGAGGCCTCGGGGGCGTCGGCGCGCCATCCGCCGTGACCGGCGAAGTGGATCCACTCGGCGCGCGGGGCGAGGCGCAGGAAGTTCGCGGCCGTGGCGTCGGGACCCGCGAGCACGGTGGCGTTCGGGAACGCGGCGAGCACCGCAGCGGTCTCACGATTCACCGCTGCGAGTTCGCCGGCGTCCACCGCCACCACGAGCGGGCCGCTCACCGGACCCGGACGCGTGGTGCGCGCGAGCCCGAGTCGGAGGCCCGGCACGATCACGGTCTCGCCGGCCTGACACAGCAGGCGGCCATCGGGAAGCGGCGTGGCGGCCCACGGCATGCGCGCGAGCGGACCCGTGGGCGCCAATGCGAACGCGCTCGGCATCTCGCGCAGCAGCGGCCACAGCACGAGCGAGGCGATCTCCTCGATGTTCTGCTGCAGTTCGAGGTCGGTGAGGCGCTGACCCTCCGGCGCGAACGCCGCGCTGCGTAGTGAGAACAGCACGTGGTTGACGAGCGAGGCGAGGCGCTCCTCGTGGACGAGTCGCGCACGCGCGGCGAGGCCGTTGCGGCGCACGGTGATCGCACCGAGCGCACCATCGTGCGTGAACCAGTCGAGCAGCGCGGCGTGATCGGGCAGCGCGCGAGCCACGTCGTACGAGCGGATCTCACGCGGGGCGCGGGTGGCGAGTGCCGACCTCAGCGCGGGTTCGAGTCGCTCGGCGGCGGCCGCGGCGCCCGAACGACGGCGACCGTCCTTCGACGACGAGCGCTCACGCGCCGTGCGCGAGGCGGTCCAGCGTCGCACCGACGCGGGCAACGCGCCCTTGGCGCGGCGGGTCTTGGCGGGATCCACGAGCGCGCGACCGCGGCCGGCCTCGAGCGCCTCGAGCGCCTCGGCCACGCGACCCTCGCGGATCTCGAGCGCGGCGAGTTCCTGGTGCGGCCAACCCCACTCGCCCCAGAACGTCGAACGCCACTCCTCGTCGAGGATGCGCGCGGCGAGCCGCTCGGCCTCCTCGGCGGCACGCTGCAGCAGGCGGCGCGCGGTGGCGGTGTCGCCCTGCGCCTGCGCGAGTGCGGCGCGCGCGGCGAGCGCGAGGTGGTGCAGGCGGGCGGAGCGACGCTTGGGAGGCACGCGGTCCAGGGCACGCAGACGCGAGGCGGCGACGCGCGGGGCGTCGCAGGCGATGAGCGTGCGCACCTCGAGGGCAGCCGCGCACGCATCGCGCTCGCGGTCCCCGGCCGCCTGGAAGCGGCGGCGCGCGGCGGCGATGAGCGCGGCGGCGGCGCGGGCGTTGCCCTCGCGCGACCACAGCGTGGCCAGTCCGAGCAGGCTCTCGCCGATCCAGACCTGGTTGCCCTCGGTGTCGAACGTCGCGAGCGCGCGTTCGATCGCGGCGCGCGCGGCCTCGATGCGTCCCATGCGGAACGCGGCGAGGGCACCGAACAACTCGGCCTTGGCGGTCTCGTAGCGCAGGCCCAGTCGGCCGCACGTCACCACGGCGTCGTTGGCTTCGCGCAGCGCGTCCTCGTGCGCACCCAGACGCAGCAGGATCTCGGCGCGGTCGAGCCGCGCGAGCGCGGCCAGTGACGGATAGCCCCGCGCTTCCGCCTCGTCGCGCACGCGAGCGAGCCCGGTGAGCGCCTCCTCGTGACGCAACTCGAGGAAGTCGAGGTAGGCGAGGTTGTACTCGGCCGACAACTGCTCGTTGGCGTTGCCCGACTCGAGCTGCGCCTCGCGCGCCTGCGTGTAGTGGCGGCGCGCCTCGTCGCAGCGACCGAGCAACGACAGGCAGTTGCCCACGTTGGTGCCGATCATGAGCGCGCTGGCCGGGTCGCCCGCGCGCTCCAGCGAACGCACCGCGGCGCGGTAGCTGTCGAGTGCGCGCTCGGGCAGGTCGAGCCGGTGCCAGAGGTTGCCCTCGTTGTTGAGCAGACGTGCGAGCGCGGCGCGGTCGCCGGCGCCCTCGAGCAGACGGCGGCCCGCGGCGGCGGCGCGACGCGCCTCGTCGTAGCGGCCCAGGTACATGAGCGCGTCCACCAGCCCGATCGCGCACCGACCCTGCTCGCGGCGGTCCCCCGCCTTGGCGTACCAGGTGGCGGCGCGGCGGTAGGCGGCAGCGGCCTCGCGGGTGCGGCGCAGGCTGCGGAGCACGTGCGCACGCAGGCGCCAGAGCGAACCGCGTCCGGTGGCGTCGGCACGGCGGACGGCCTCGGTGAAACCGGCCTCGAGTCGCGCGAGCGCGGCGGCGGGTTCGGAGCGGCGGAGGTGCTCGACTTCGGAGACGAGCGCTTCCACGGTCAGGGCTCGAGGGTCGGGAGGCGGAACCGCTCGCCCCCGTCGCCGACGGTGAGGGTGAGGGGCGCGAACGGGAGCCGGTCGAGGGCGAAGTGCCCGTTGGCGTCGGGGCGGACCGAGCGACGCTCGCCGCCGCACTCCACGGTGATCGTCCACAGGTGCGCATCGGCGGCCGCGAGGCGACCGCGCACCGACATGGTGCTGGCACCCTCGCGCTCGAGTTCGAGGTCGATGGCGTGCGCACCGAGCTTGAAGCGCAGGCGGCGGGCCTCGCCGACCGAGCGGCGGGCGGCCGCGGTGAGCGGCTGCGACGAGGAGTCGAACAGGAGTTCGGCGACGGCGTCGGCGAGCTGGCGCGCGAGCGACGGCTGCTCGACCGGCACGAAGACCGAGAGGGCCCGAGCGTGCAGTGCGGCCGGGACGGCGCCGACGCGGTCGGCGCGCATGCTCTCGATCATCTCGCCCAGTGCACGGACGCGCTCACGGCACGCGGCACACGGGCGACCGAGGTGCTCCTCGACGCGGCGCCGGTCCGACGCACCGAGACGCTGCTCGAGGAAGTCGAGCGCGGCGGCGGTGTCGAGGTGGCGATCGCGGTTCGGGGACTTCACGATTCGGGCCTCCAAGCGCCCCAGGGGGGGTGGCGCGGTGGGTGTCGGTGCTTCCGGTGAGAAAGGTGGGGGATCAGCCCTCGCTGATACCTCCCTCATCACCCTCCACCTGCTCGAAGTTTCCTCTGAGCTTCTCCATGCACCGGGCCCGGGTCGGTCCCAGCGACCCCATGGGAACGCCAAGTCGTTGTGAGAGTTCGGTATAGGAGGGGGTCGGGTCCTCGTAGTAGAGCGCCTCGAGGAGTCGTTTGCAGCGCTCCGAGACCCCGGCGAGGGCCATCCGGACGCGGTGCTGGCGCTCGAGCTCCTCCAGATCGGCCCCGACCTCGGGCCCCTCGTCCTCGAGCCGCTCGAACGTGAGGTCCGAACGGTCCTCGCGGGCGTCGGCCCGGCGGCGCCGGAACGCCGTGGTCCGCGCGATGCGCTCGGTCGTGCTGGACAGCCAGCGCACGAGGGTCCGCCCCTCGCGCAGCCGGGGGAGCCCCTTATATAGAGCGGTGAAGACGTCCTGGAACACGTCGGCCAGGTCGTCGTCGTCGAGGCGGTAGGAGCGCCCGATGGCATACACCAGTCGCTCGTGGCGTCGCACCAGCGCCTCCCAGGCGCGGGCGTCACCCTCGATGCAGCGGGCCACGAGGCGGGCGTCGAGTTCGGGATCCAGCTCCCCGGATCCGGGCAGTCGCATGACTCCAGCATAGCCCGCGCCGCGTCCGCCCGCCATGACCGCCCGGCAACATGCCCGGTTCGATGAATGGAATTGCGGTTTGCATGGGCTAATCGAAGCCGTTACGCGATTCCGAACCGCATCTGGACGATATCAGCGGTATCAAAACCCGGACCGCGCATACTTGTCGAAGACCGGCCGACCCCCCTGCCGGATCCTTCCCTCATGGAGTCCTGATGCTCTCTCACTGGCTGCTCTACTCGTACGACGCGCTCGGCCTGGGTCATGCCCGCCGCATGACCGGCATCGCGCGCGCCGTCCTGCCGAGCCGTCCCGACCTGTCCGCGCTGCTCGTCACCTGCTCGCCGCAGATCGACGCGCTCCCGGTTCCCGCGGGTCTGGACTACGTGAAGCTGCCGAGCGCTCGCAAGCTCTCCACCTCGCAGTACGCGGCCCGCACCATGCGGTTGGGGCCCGATCGCCTGCGCGACCTGCGCTCGACGATCCTCGAGGAGGTGGCGCGATCGTTCCAGCCCGACTTCTTCCTGTGCGACAAGACCCCCAACGGACTCATGGGTGAGCTGGCGCCGACGCTGGATCGTCTGCGCACCGACTCGCCGTCCACCCGCATGGTGCTGGGCTGGCGCGACATCCTCGACGCGCCCGAGCGCATGCACGCCGAGTGGCGCAAGAACAACGTGCTCACCTACATCGACCGCTGGTACGACGAGATCTGGGTGTACGGTGACCCCGCGCTCTACGACGTGCGCGACGAGTACGACCTGCCGCGTCATATCGCGGACCGCGTGCGCTACGTGGGCTACCTGTCGCCGCACGTGCCGGCCGAGGCCGTGGCCGACGCGCGCACCGAGTTGGAGAACCTGGCGCCCGGCACCCCCGGTTCGGGCCCGATCGCACTGGTCACGGTGGGTGGCGGCGAGGACGGCGAGGGCGTGATGCAGCGCTGGATCGCCGCCGCGCGCGCCGGTCTGCTGCCGTCCGACCTGCGCTGCGTGCTCGTCACCGGCCCCATGATGCCCGAGGACGGTCAGATCCGCGTCACCCAGGCGGCGCCCGCGTCGTGCACGGTGACCCGCTTCATCGGTGGGCTCGAGGCCTACGCCGCGGCCGCCGACCTCGTCGTCTGCATGGCGGGCTACAACACCTCGTGCGAGGTGCTCGGGGCGCGCACGGCCGCGGTCATGGTGCCGCGTGCGAGCCAGCGTGAGGAGCAGCGCATCCGCGCCACGCGTCTCGCCGAGCGTGGTCTGGTCGAGACCGTGGACGGGCGCGACACCTCGCCCGACGCGCTCGCCGCCGCGGTGCGTCGTGCGCTCGCGCGGGGTCGTCGCATCCACGACAGTGGCCTCGAGCTCGACGGTCACACCCGCGTCACCCAGGAGGTCGCTCGCGTGCTGCCGGTGAAGCCCATGCCCCCGCAGAGCTTCCTTCGGGAGCTGAGCGCGTGAGCACGCCCCGTGTCGCCTACGTGCTGCGGGCCTTCCCGCGGCTCTCGGAGACGTTCCTGTTGCACGAGATCCTCGCGCAGCGCGCGCGTGGCGTCGAGGTGCGCGTGTTCGCGTTCGAGCGCGTGCAGGACGAGCGCATGCACCCCGAGGCCGAGCGTCTGCTGCCCGAGGTGACGTTCGTGGACGCCGACGAGGCCCCCGACTTCAAGGGCCCCAAGGTGCTGCCGAAGAAGCAGCGCCGGTGGGCGGCCGCGGGCGTGCGCATCGCCTCCGAGCTGCGCGCCTGGGGCGCGACGCACGTGCACGCGCACTTCGCCGGGCCCGCCGCCACCGCGGCGTGCTTCGCCGCGAAGGAGGCGCGCATCACGTTCAGCTTCACCGCGCACGCCAAGGACATCTTCGTCGACTCGCTCGACTGGGACTGGTTGGCGTGGCTCGGTGCGCAGGCGCACGCGGTCGTCACCGTGTGCGACTACAACCGTCGCTTCCTGCGTCGCCGCATGCCGGACGCGCGCATCGTGCGCATCTACAACGGCGTGGACCTGGAGCGTTGGTCGGCGCCGCGCACGCGCGCCGCGAACGGCCCGGTCGTCACCGTGGGCCGGTTCGTGCGCAAGAAGGGGTTCGACATCCTCATCGAATCCCTGGCGATCCTGCGCGACCGCGGCACGCCGGTGAAGGCCGTCATGATCGGCGATGGTGCCGAGTTCGACGTCGTGCGGGCGCGTGCCCGCGAGTTGCGTCTGGGGCGGCTCGTCCGCTTCCCCGGTGCGCTCACCCAGCCCGAGGTGCTCAAGGTGCTCCGGAGCGCGGCCGCGGTCGCGTTGCCGTGCATCGTGGACACCGACGGCAACCAGGATGCGCTGCCCACCGTGCTGCTGGAGGGCGCCGCGTGCGGTCTGCCCGCCGTCGCCACGCGTGTGGCCGGCGTGCCCGAGATCGTTCGCGACGGTGAGACCGGCCGTGTGGTCGAACCGAGCGATCCGGTGGCGCTGGCCGATGCCCTGGCCCACGTCATGTCCTCCCACCGCCGCCGGACCCGGATGGGCCGCGCGGCTCGCCGACGCGCCGAACGCCTGTTCGACCAGCGTCGCGCCTCCCTGGCACTGGCTCGCGTGTTCTCGGAGTCCTGTGCTCCCCGCCGCAAGAACTCCCTCCTGCAGGAGTCCCGTGATGCGAATCGTCCTACTGTGCTCTGACGCCGGCATCCCGTTCGGCGGCGTGAAGGGGGCCTCGGTCCACCTTCGCTCCGTCGCGGGCGCGCTGCTGCGTATGGGGCACCAGGTCTCGGCCGTCATGGCCAACCCCGGTCCCGAGGTCGGCTACGCGCCGCTCGTCGCGGCCGGTCTCGAGGTGCGCACGCTGCGCGCTCCGCGCACGGTGCGCGAGGTGGACTTCCACCTCTCGCAGCTGAATCCCGACCTCGTGCTCGAGCGCCTGTCGCTGCTCGCCCCCGAGGGCGCGATCGCGGCCGCGGAAGCGGGCATCCCGCACCTCTACGAGGTCAACGCCCCGCTCGACGAGGAGGCCTCGCGCCACCGCAACTTCGAGCACGTGGACGAGGCTCGCGCCATGTTCCGGCGCGGGTTCGCCGCGAGCCGTGGTGCGATGGCGGTCTCCGAGGAGGTCGCGCGCTGGGTGCGCGGGCTCTCGCGTGAGGGCTTCCCCGTGATCGTGGAGTCGAACGGCGCCGGCCCCGAGTTCCTGTCCGCGCCCGACGCGACGCTCGTGAAGCGCATCGAGCAGCGCCTGCGTCTGGGTGGCGGGGAGTTCCGGGTCGGGTTCGTGGGCACGTTCCGGCCGTGGCACGACATCGACACCATCCTGTACGCCGCGAGCGAGGTCGGTCGCGACGTCGCCACCCGCCTCATCATGGTGGGCGACGGCCCGCAGCGGAACCACGTGCTGCGCACGGCATGGGCGGGACACGCCTCGGTCACGCTGACCGGCGCGGTGCCGCACCACGAGGTGCCCGCGCATCTGGCGCTGTGCGACGCGGTCGCGGTGCCTTACGCCACCGAGGACGTGTACTTCTCGCCGCTCAAGCTGGTCGAGGCCATGGCGGCCGCGCGCCCCGTGGTGGCCAGCGCCACCGGTCCCGTGAAGCGCGTCGTCACCGACGGTCGGGACGGGCTGCTGGTCGCCCCCGGTGATCGCGTCGCGTTCACCGAGTCCCTCAAGCGTCTCGCCATCGAGCCCGCGCTGCGCGGTCGCCTCGGGGCCGAGGCTCGCCGCACCGTGGAGCGCGATCACACCTGGGACGCCGTCACCGCGCGCGTGCTCCAGTTCGCGACCGCGTTGCCGGCGCGAGCGGAGGGCTCGTGGCGGGAGTGATGGCCCGGTTCCGCGCTTCGCTGCCTCGGACCTCGCGCGTCATGCGCGCGTTCCTGCCACGCGTCCGCCCGCACTCGTTCGAGTTGCTGGGGGCGTTGCTGCTGGGCGCGACGGTCGCGCTCACCGAGGTGGTGAAGCCGTGGCCGTTGCAGCTGGTCTTCGACTTCGTGCTGCAGCCCATCGCCGCGCCCGCCGCGCTCGGTAAGCTGAGTGGTCCGTCGGCGCTGTTCGCCCCTCTGTTCGAGGGCTACACGCCGGGCAACATCGTCATGGTCGCTGCGATCTCGATGCTCGTCATCTCGATCGTCGGCGGCATCGCTGAGTTCAGTCAGACGGTGATCATGTCGAACGTCGGGCAGACGATCGTGGCCAAGCTGCGCCGCGACCTGTTCCGGCACCTCATGAAGCTGCCGCCGCTCTACCACCTCAGCCGTCGCCAGGGCGACCTCATCATGCGACTCACCGGCGACATCGTGCTCATGCGCGAACTGCTGGTGGGCAGCCTGCTCGACTCCGCCTCGGCCATGCTCGTCATCCTGGGCACGCTCGCGGCCATGCTGTGGATGGACTGGCGCCTCACCCTGCTGTCGCTCTCGATCGTGCCCGTGGTGGCGTTGACGAGCGCGCTGTTCAGCCGCCGCATCCGCCGACTCGTGCGCAGCAACCGCGAGAAGGAGGGCGAGCTCGCCTCCAACGCCGGCGAGTCGCTGGGTGCGATCCACGTGCTGCAGGCCTTCGGCGGTGCGGAGCGCGCGGCCAAGGCTTACGAACGCCAGAACCGCTCGTCGCTGCGCTCGGGCCTCAAGACCGGCCGCGTCGAGGCCATGCTCACGCGCACGCTCGACCTGCTCACCTCGTCGGGCACCGCGGTCACGCTGCTGCTCGGCACCGGCGCGGTCGCGCGTGGTGAGCTCACCGCGGGCGGGTTGCTCGTGTTCCTGACCTACCAGCGCACGCTGTTCAAGCCCGTTCGGCAGATCGCGCGCGTCGCCGCACGCACCGCCAAGGCGTCGGCCTGCGGTGAGCGCGTGCTCGAGGTGCTCGAGACGCCGGTGGACATCAAGGACCGTCCGGGCGCACGCGATGCGGGTCGCCTGACGGGCGAGATCGAGCTCGTGAACGTGACGCTGCGCTACCCGCGCGGCGACGTGGCGCTGAGCGACGTGTCGTTCCGCGTCCCGGCCGGGAGCGTGGCGATCATCCGGGGCGAGTCCGGTGCCGGCAAGAGCACTCTGCTCACGCTGCTGCCGCGCCTCATGGACCCGACCGGCGGTTCGATCCGCATGGACGGCGTGGACATCCGCGACTACACCGTGGATTCGCTGCGCTCGCAGGTCGCGATGGTGTTCCAGGACTCGGTGCTGTTCGGGCTGAGCGTGCGCGAGAACATCGCCATGGGCGACCCCGAGGCGTCCGAGGCCCGCGTGCTCGCGGCGGCCGAGGCGGCCGGTGTGATGCGCTTCGTGAACGACCTGCCTCAGGGGCTCGACACCGTGCTCGGCGAGCGCGGCGCCCAGCTCTCGGGTGGACAGCGACAGCGCGTGGCGTTGGCGCGCGCGGCGCTGCGCAACGCGCCCATCCTGATCCTCGACGAACCGTTCTCGCACCTCGACGAGACGAGCCGCGACCACGTGCTGGCCGCGCTCCACAACGTCTCGGCGGGCCGCACCGTGCTGCTCGTCACGCACCAGGACCACCCGGGCTTCACGCCCGACGTCGAGGTCATGCTCGCGGGCGGCAAGGTGGTCTCGCGCCGCGGTGGCGGTGCGGTGGCGCTGGAGCCGCAAGAGGGACGGACCGCGTGAACGACACGAAGGCCACCCGCATGCCCGTCCTGGGCGAACTCCTGGACCCCGCGCACCTGATGGCGCGGCTCGCGCCGATCCGCGACGATCGCGGCACGCTCGAGTCGGCCGCGCCGTTCTACCTGCGCTGGAAGCCGGGCACGAGCGCGCTGCTCGGCGTGCGCCTGCAGTGGCGCACCGAGGAGGGGCCGGTCGAGACGTTGGCGTCGCTCTATCTGGGCGACGGTCTGCACGAGGCCGCCGACAAGGCGGAGACGCTGCGCCTGCTGGAGCCGCGACTCGGTCCGGCATTGATGCGGTTGGACGACGCGCTGTACCTGGCGTTCCCGAACGATCGCCTGCTCAAGGGGCTCTCGGCGGTGGCCGACGAGCGTCGAGTGGGCAACCGTCTGGGCGCGCCCGACACACCGTTCGGACAGCGCGGTCTGCGCGTGAAGGCGCGCGGTTCGCGCGTGCACGCGGTGCGCTGGAAGCCGGGCCGTCGCGCCGTGCTCGAGCTCGACCTGCGTCTCGTCAACGACTCCACCGGTGAGAAGGAGTCGTGGCGGGCCTATGCGCGCGTCATGCCGGCCGCTGAACTGGCCGACCGGCTCGCGCCGTGGCATGCGGCTGCCGAGCGTCGCGCCCTGCGTGCGCCCGCGGTGGTGTTCGAGGACCTCGAGCGCGGCTGGTTCGCGACCGCGGTCGCCCCGGGTCGTTCGCTCGCGGCCACGCCCACCGAGGCCCAGCGCGCCGCGCTTCGCGCCGCGTTCGCCGAACTGCACGCCGCCCCTGCGGAGGGCCTGGGTCAGCGCACCGACCGTGACGAGCTCATGGCGGGTCAGCGCGCGCTCGATGCGCTCGCGGCGGTCGCCCCCGAGCTCGAGCCGCGCGTGCGTGTGCTGCGCAACCGTCTCGCCACCGCGCTCGGCGTGTTGGCGCCCGCGACCGCGGTGTTCAATCACGGCGACCTCGGCACCGACCAGTTGCTGGTCGAGGGCGATGGGATCGCGGTGATCGACTGGGACGAGGGCGTGAACGGCGATCCGCACTTCGACTTCGCGTCGCTCATCGCCGACCTGCGCGGTCGTGGCCTCGATCCCTCGTGGGTCGCGCCACTCGCCCGCGAGGTGTTGGGCGATCGCTTCGACGCCGCACGCCTGTCATGGCAGGTCGCCGCCCACGAGGCTCGACGCGCCATCGAGGGTCTGCAGCGCGGCCGTGCCGACTGGCGCTCGCGCGCGCTCGACACGTTGACCGCCGCCGAGGTCGCGCTCGACGCGGTCCCCATGCCGGTCGCTTCGTCCGCTCCGGCGGGCACCGTGGGCGCGTGGCTCGCGGCGCTCAACGATCCCCAGCGTCGCTTCGACGTGCCCGGCGTGGCCTCGCACGCTTCGCGCGTGGCCGCGGTGTGGCCCGAGGGCGATGACGGCGCCATGGTGCGCCTGGAATCCGTGGACGCCCCCGGCAAGGTGGTGCGTTGGCTGCGACTCGGCGACACCGTGGAGGCCTGCGACTTCCCCTTCGACCCCGCGCTGCCCTCGCTGGCCACGCTGCTCGAGAGCGGTCGCTTCGCCTCGGCGGGGCACCGGTTGGGTAAGCGTGCGGCGCTGCGCGAGGTGGGCGGCACGCGTTTCCTCTTCCTGCGTCCCGAGGGCGCGGTCGCCAAGGCGTGGTCCCGCATCACGAAGTCCTACGAGCGACTCGCCGCGGCCGGCATCCCGGCGTCGCGTCCGCTCGCGCTGGCCGAGGAGGCCCCGGGTTGGTGGGCCGAGGCGGTGCCCGGTCGGGCGATCGAACCCACGCGCGAGGCCGCTTCGGTGTGGGAGTCGCTCGGTGAACAGATGGCGCGCGCGCATGCCACCGCGGGTGCGGCCGTGACCCCGGCGAACGGGCTCGCAGGCGCGGTCGCCTCGGGTCGCAAGCAGGTCGCGCTCGTGCGAACGGCCGAACCCGCGTTCGCCGACGAACTCGACCGTGACCTCGATGCCGCGGGCGCGATGTCGTCCGCGACGGGGCGGGCCGCGTGGATCCACGGCGACCTGCATCCGCTGCAGATCGTGGTCGGGGACGACCACGTGACCGTGCTCGACTGGGAGCGTGGTCGGCTCGGGGAGGCCGAGGAGGACCTCGGCAACTTCCTCGCGCACCTCGCGTGGGAGGCTCCCGATGCGGCTCCGTCCGCATGGCAGGCCTTCCTGCGGGGTTACGGACAGGGGGGCGGCGCGTACGACGCGACGCTCCTTCGGGCGCACGCCTGCGCGTCGTTGGCGCGTGTGCGTGCCGTTCATGGATGGCGGGACGGTTCGCGCGAACGCGCGCGCGACACCGCCCGATGGGACCGTTGGCGGGAGGGACTCGCGTGATGATCCGGCGTGCGATGACGACCTTGTTGCTCCTGGTGTGTGCCGCTCCCGCCCTCGCGAAGGGTTGGGAGGTGCCCGAGTACACCGTGCGACTCGAAGGGTTCGCGACCCCGAACGCGTTCCCGGGCTCGACGCTGACCGGGCCGGATCAGGGCCTCGACCCCGCGGTCGAGATCGCGACCGCGAACCGCTTCCTGAAGGTCTACAAGGTCGGGGTCACGGCGAGCGCGGGCGGCCACCTGCTGCGCGACTTCACCACCGCCAACTACGGGTGGTTCGCGATCGGCACGAGCGTGCGTCGCGGCCGCACCACGGTGACGCTGGACGGCGAGTACGTGCCGAAGCGCAACAAGTTCCCGACCGACCCCGAGGAGGGTGGCGAGTTCCGCCGCCTGCAGGGCGTGCTCGGGCTGCGACAGGTGATCGACGACCGCATGCGTGTGCGCCTCGAGGGGCTCATGGACCACGAGGTCTTCGCCGACTCGGTGAACCGTCTGCGCGACGGCCGCCTGCACGAGCTCTCGGGCCAGTTCGTGGTCACGCCCGTGAAGGGCACCGATCTGCGGCTCGAGGCGCTGGTCGGCCGCGACCGCACCGAGTCGCGTAAGTACGTGAAATCCATCCGCACGATCGGCGGCGGTGTGCTGCGCACCGTGGGCCCGTGGAAAGCCGACCTGTCGTTCGAGTCGGGCACCCAGCGCTACACCGACGCCATCCTCGGCGACTCCAACTTCCGCCGTCGCGACCAGTGGATCGAGGTGGGGCTGCGACTCTCCCGCACGCTCCGCCCCGGTCTGGTGGCGTCGTTCGGCGGCAATTTCACCGACCAGACCTCGTCCCGCATCGATCGCAACTACGACACCCACAACGTCACCGTCGGTCTCGAATGGACCGGCGGCGGCGAGTGATCATCCCCCGGAAGACCCCCATGCGCGCTCTCTCCCTCGCACTGCTCTCCACGTTCGCGCTCCTGGTCGCGAGCACCCCCGCCGGGGCGGCCGTCCTGAACGGGCGGTTGACCCGCGCCGATGGCACCGGCGTGTACCCGGTGGACCTCGACGTGTTCGATCGCAACGGCGTGATGGTGTTCCTCACCAACGACACCACCGACGTGAACGGCAACTACTCGGTCACGGTGCCCGCGGGGCGCTACGACATCGAGTTCAACCCGCACCCGTCGCTGCGGTTGTTCAACGACCTGCGTCGCGGCATCACGCTCTCGACCGCATCGTCGGTCGTGACCACCAATCGCGTGCTGCCGGCCGGTTGGTACGTGAGCGGCCGCATGCGGGACCGCGCCAACGCCAACGTGGTCGGGACGGCACTCTCGTTCCTCAACCCGACAACCGGCGCTGCCGCTCTCGCGCAGGACAACCTCTCGGGTGCGAACGGGCGCTTCAACACGCTCGTGCCCACGGGCGTTTACGACATCGAGTTCATCCCCAGTCTGGCCAGCCGCAAGGTGCCGTGCGTGAAGACCGCCATCACCGTGAACGGCGACGTGGACCTGGGCGACTGCATGGTCGAGAACGGGTTCCTCGTGCGCGCCTCGGTCACCGACGCCTCGCTGTTCCCGCTCTCGCTCGCCGACCTCGACGTGCGTGTGGCGGGTAAGGCCGCCACCCTGTTCACGCCCACCGACAACACCGCCGCCACCGGTGTGGCCGAGTTCATCGTGCCTCGTGGCGTGTACGACATCACCGCCAACTCGCCCTCGGCCGCGACGTTCGCGCCGCGCACCGCGACCGGCGTGGTCGTGAACGGGGACGTCACTCTGCCCAACTTCGTGCTCTACCCGGGCGTGAACGTGACCGCGACCTGCGTGAACTCGCTCGGGCAGCCCGTCCCGAGCGTGGACGTGGACGCCGACAGCCTGCCGTACTTCCGTCGTCAGGTGAC
>JBEGJG010000005.1:0-23181 GCA_041184705.1 Candidatus Eiseniibacteriota bacterium | reverse complement strand
GCATTCCCCCCGTCCGGGCCTCACGGCCCGCTCCGGAGATCCCACTCGATGAAGTCCCTGCTCTCGCGTTGGCTGGCGGTCGTCGCCGCCCTCGCGCTCGCCGTGTCCGTGCTCGGCGCGGCCACGACCCCCCGCAAGGTGGTCGAGCCCGACAAGCTGATCATCCTGTCCACCAGCGACGTCAAGGGCAAGAACGAGCCCTGTGGTTGACACACCCCCAAAGGGGGTCTCGCCCGGCGGGCGAGTTTCGCGGACAGCATCAAGGTGCAGTACGGGCAGGTCCTGCTCGTGGACAACGGTGGCTTCTTCCCGGAGGAGCCGGACAGCCTGTACCGGGACAAGGCGTGGTTCCTGATGGACGGCGCCGTGCTCCTGGGTACGGACGCGACCGGCATGAGCGAGAAGGAGCTCAAGTACGGCCGTGGCTGGCTGCTGGCGCAGCTCAAGCGCTCGCGCCTGCCCATGGTGTGCGCCAACGTCTGGGACAAGACCACGAAGAAGACACTCGTGCAGCCCTACACGATCGTGCGCAAGGGCACGGTCAACGTGGGCATCTTCGCGCTCACGAGCGACAAGGTGGACATGGGCCCGGCGCGTGATTCGATCACGGTCGAGGACCCGGCCGTCGCCGCGCAGCGCACGGTCGCCGAGATGCGCAAGAAGGGCGCGACCGTGGTCGTGCTGCTCTCGAGCCTGGGCAAGGTCGAGAGCGAGGACCTGGTGACCGCCGTGGACGGCATCGACGTGCTCGTCGCCGGTCGCAACGTGCCGGTGGTGCAGCGTGGTCGAATGATCAAGAACACCATCGCGTGCTACGGCGGTGAGCAGGGCCAGCACATCGGCCGCACCATCGTGACGCTCGATGCGGGCCGCCGCATGACCACGGGCGAGAACGACGTGTTCGTGCTCGGGCCCGAGGTGGGCGAGAAGCCCGAGATCCTGCAGCTCGTCAAGAGCTTCAACGACGCCTTCAACGACAAGATGCGCAAGATCGAGAAGGAGCGCGCGGCTCGCGCGGCCCTGCAGACGGGCGGCGAGACCAACGCGCAGGCGCAGATGTCGGCCGACCACTACGTCGGCATGGAGGTCTGCATCCGCTGCCACCAGCCCGAGTACCAGCAGTGGCTCAAGACCGGCCACGCCAAGGCGTGGGAGACGCTGGTCGAGGACAAGAAGGAGTCCACGCCCGAGTGCATCGGTTGCCACGTCGTGGGCTACAAGCAGCCGGGCGGGTTCCAGACCGCCGACGACGCCCCGAAGCTCGCCGACGTGCAGTGCGAGAACTGCCACGGCATGGGCACGCAGCACGAGGCCTACGCCACGGTGCCGCAGAAGGTGACCGAGGCGACCTGCGTGAGCTGCCACAACGCCACGACGAGCCCCAACTTCAGCTTCGCGGTGTTCCAGCCGCACGTGGTGCACAGGCCGCCCGCCGTGCTGCCGCCGCTGCCGGTCAATCCCGCCAAGATGAAGATGAAGCAGGGAACGATGGGCGGTTCGAAGTAACCGTCGTCCCACCGGAGTGATCCCGGAGCCCCCGCGGACCCGCGTCCGCGGGGGCTCCGGTCGTCACGCTTGACGCTCGTTCCGGCGCGCACCTAACTTGCCCTCGGCCCAGAGCATGCGGCCCCCGACGCATCCGGGGCGCGCCGGCCGCTCCCAAGTCCCATCCCCTTCCTCCCGGAGCGACCCGTGAAGACCCTCGAGGGCGTCCAGTACTTCGAATCCATCCTCGACACCGTCGGCCACACCCCGCTCGTCCGCCTGCGCAAGGTCGCGGCCGGACTGCCCTGCCCGGTGCTCGCCAAGGTCGAGTTCTTCAACCCCGGCGGGAGCGTGAAGGACCGCATCGGGCTCGCCATGGTGGAGGCGGCCGAGCGTGAGGGGCGGCTCAAGCCGGGCGGCACGATCGTGGAGTGCACCTCGGGCAACACCGGGCTGGGGTTGGCCATGGTCGCCGCGGTGAAGGGCTACCGCGCGGCGTTCTGCATGCCCGACAAGGTCTCGAGCGAGAAGGTCAACCTGCTCAAGGCGTTCGGCGCCGAGGTGTTCCTGAGCCCCACAGCCGTCGAACCCGAGCACCCGGACAGCTACTACAGCGTCGCCAAGCGCATCTCGTCGGAGCGCCCCGGCGCGGTGCTCATGAACCAGTACCACAACCCCGCGAACCCGGCCGCGCACTACCGCAGCACGGGCCCCGAGTTGTGGGAGCAGACGAAGGGGCGCATCACGCACTTCGTCGCCGGCATGGGTACGGGCGGCACGATCAGCGGCACCGGACGCTACCTGAAGGAGCACAACCCCAAGGTGCAGGTGATCGGAGCCGACCCCGTGGGCTCGATCCTCAAGCACTACAAGGAGACGGGGGAGATGTCCGAGGCGCACACCTACAAGATCGAGGGTGTGGGCGAGGACTTCATCCCGACCGCGACCGACTTCGACGTGGTGGACCGCGTCCTGAGCTGCAACGACCACGACGGGCTCAACATGGCCCGCACGCTGGCGCGCGAGGAGGCCATCTTCGTGGGCGGCTCGGCGGGCATGGCGGCGTGGGTCGCGCTCGAGGTCGCGAAGGACTGCGGCCCCGACGACCTCGTCGTGGTGCTGCTGCCCGACACCGGCGAGCGTTACCTCACGAAGGTGCACAACGACGAGTGGATGCGCGACAACCACCTGCTCGACCCGCGATCGATCCGCGTGGGGTCCATCGCCTCGGGTAAGGCGGCGCGCGTGCGGACGCTGTTCAAGGTCGAGTCGGGTGAGCCGCTCAAGCGCGCGCTCGCGCTCATCCAGCAGCACGACGTCTCGCAGCTGCCCGTGTTCCGCGGCACCGAGGTGGTGGGCACGCTCGAGGAGAGCGACGTGCTGCGCACCGCGCTGGCCGATCCCGGTTCGATCGAGCGTCCGGTGGACGCCATCATGGCCGCTCCGCTGCCCGTGGTGGGCGCGGCCGAGCCCGCCGACGTGGTCGCCAAGCTGCTCGCTTCGCGGCACCCGGCGGTTCTGGTGCGCGGCGAGAGCGGGGTGGTGCAGGGCATCCTGACGCGCTTCGACATGCTGCAGTTCATCGCGGGAGGGGAGTGATGGCGCACGTCCACGACAAGTCCGGGATCGGCACGAAGGCGATCCACGCGGGCCAGCATCCCGACCCCACGACCGGCGCCGTGATGACGCCCATCTACCAGACGAGCACCTACGCCCAGGAGGCTTTGGGGCGTCACAAGGGCTTCGAGTACGCGCGCACGCACAACGCCACGCGCGCTGCGCTCGAGGGCAACCTCGCCGGGCTCGAGGGGGCGAGGCACGGGCTGTCGTTCGGCTCGGGGCTCGCGGCCACCAACGCGCTCATGCAGACGCTGTCCGCGGGCGACCACGTGGTGTGCGGACAGAACACGTACGGGGGCACGTTCCGGCTGTTCGACAAGGTGTGGACGCGCCACGGGCTGTCGTTCACGTTCGTGGACGCGACCTCGACCGAGGCCATCGCGGCCGCGTTCCAGCCCACGACCCGCATGGTGTTCGTCGAGACGCCCACGAACCCGCTCATGCAGCTCACCGACATCGCGGGTGTGGTGGCGGTCGCGAAGCCGCGCGGCATCACGGTCGTGGTGGACAACACGTTCATGACGCCGTACTTCCAGCGGCCGCTCGAGCTGGGCGCCGACGTGGTGTTCCACTCGGTGACCAAGTACCTGAACGGGCACAGCGACATGATCGGCGGCGCACTGCTCACGAGCGACGACGCGCTGCACGAGCAGCTGCGGTTCCTGCAGAACGCCGCCGGCGCGGTGCCGGGGCCCATGGACTGCTTCCTGTGCCTGCGTGGCACCAAGACGCTGGCGGTCCGCATGCAGCGCCACGACGAGAACGCGCGCGAACTGGCGGCGCGGCTCGAGCGGCACCCCAAGGTCTCGAAGGTGTTCTATCCCGGGCTCGCCAGCCATCCCCAGCATGAGCTCGCCAAGCGTCAGGCGAGCGGTTTCGGCGGCATGATCTCGTTCGTGCCGGGCGACGGCTCGCTCGACGCGGGCCGTGCGGTGTTCGACCGCTTCCGTCTGTTCACGCGCGCCGAGAGTCTGGGCGGCGTCGAGAGCCTGGTCTGTCACCCGGCCTCGATGACGCACGCCTCGGTGCCGCGCGAGCGTCGCCTCGCGATGGGCTTCCCCGACGGTCTGCTGCGGCTGTCGGTCGGCATCGAGGATCTGGCCGACCTGACCGAGGATCTGGAGTATGCGCTCGGTTCGGCCTGACCTCGTCCGCACGCTGGTGCTCGTCGCGCTGCTCGTGGGCAGCGGCGGGTGCGCGCGCGAGCGTGGCGGGTTGGTCGTGGCGACCAGCAACGACCTGCAGGGCAAGACGAGCCCGTGCGGCTGCCACACGCCCAAGGGCGGGCTCGCGCGCCGCGCCACGTTCGTGGACAGCCTGCGCGCGGCGGGGCGTGAGGTGCTGCTGCTCGACGCGGGCGGGTTCTTCCCGGTCACCGACGACGAGCGCGACGCGGGACCGTTCGTGCTCGAGACGCTGGGGCGTCAGGGCACGGCGGCCGCCGGTGTGGGGCCGAACGAGCTGCGCTTCGGTTACTCGTTCGTGCGCGAGCGTGCGCGTGAGGCTGGCGTGGCGCTGCTGTGCGCGAACCTCGTGCGCTTCGAGACCGGCGAGCCCGCGTTCGAGGGCTGGCGCACGTTCGAGCGCGCCGGGGTGCGCGTGGGCGTGTTCGGTCTCATGAGCGAGACCGCCGACATGGGGCCGGCGCGCGATTCGCTGCGTGTGGACCCGGTCGAGCCCGCCGCGCGGCGGGCGGTCGAGGCCCTGCGCGCCGACGGGGCGCAGGTCGTCGTGCTGCTCTCGCAACTCGGTCGCGCCCCGGGCGAGAGCCTCGCGGTGCGCGTGAGCGGGATCGATCTCGTCGTGGGAGGAGGCGGCGTGCCGCACCTGGACGACGGCGTGCGCGTGGGCGACGCGAAGGCGGTCTACGGCGGGCATCAGGGTTGGTACATGGGGGTGACCGAGGTGCGGTCGGCCGGCTCGGGCCGTGCGGATCTCGCCGTGCGCACCCACATGCTGGGGCCCGGGGTACGCGACCAGCGCGCGACGGCGGCGGCGGTGGAGGTGTTCGAGGACTCGCTCAACGCCCGCATGCGCCGACGCGACGCCGAACTCGCCGCAGGGGCCCGGCCGGGGGAACGCCCCGAGCACTACGTGGGCATGTCGAACTGCGTGCGCTGCCACAAGCAGGAGTACGCGCAGTGGGCCACCACCGCGCACGCCCGCGCCTGGAAGACGCTCGTGGACCTGCAGAAGGAGTCCACGCCCGCGTGCGTGGGCTGCCACGTGACCGGTTACCGTCAGCCGGGCGGGTTCCGCACCGCGGAGGACGCGGCGCGGCTGGCCAACGTTCAGTGCGAGTCGTGCCATGGCATGGGCACCGACCATCGCGAGTGGCAGGACAACGGCAACACGGTCCCCGAGGCGGTGTGCCGAACCTGTCACACCCCCACGACGAGTCCCGGGTTCACCATGGCCGCCTACCGTCCGCACGTACTGCACGACCCGCCGGCGAACCTGCGGCCGTTGCCCGAGAGCCCCGCGAAGAAGCTCATGCGCGAAGGGGCCGACCCGCACGGGAAGTGACGATCCGCGGGATCCGTCCCGCGCGGCCTCACTTCATGTGTCAAGGTTTTGTCAGGGTTTGATTCCGGGCCCTTGCTGCGGCCCCTGCCGGGGCCGGTCGGGTTGACAAGGCCCGGGGTGGACCATAGCCTGCAACCGCTTCGAGGGAGGGTGGCCTTCTCGCAAGAGAAGCCCCTTGGCCGCGATCAAAACCGCATACGCGCATGGACGCAGCCTGCCCGACACCGCTCGACGTTCGAAAGTGGTGTCTTTTCATGGGCACCCATCAGCATCGAAAACATTGGAAAACACGGCCGTTCCCGGCGAATGCCCGGAGGACGGCAGCGTGGAAGGAGGTGAACGTGCACACGATGCGTAAGCTCTTTGCTCTGGCGCTCATGGCCCTGGCCCTCGCGTTCGTCGCGGTGGGTTGTGGCAACAAGACCGAGACGCCTGCCGAGACCGCCACGGAGGCTCCTTCGGAGACGGTCGATACGACGGCTATGGCTGCGGATACCACCGCCGCCGCTGCCGATACGACGGCGGCCCACTAAGGTCGACGTTGGCACGTGTGTCATCCGGGGGGAGTCGCGTTCCACGCGACTCCCCTTCGGCTTTCCGGCCCCCTTGCAACCCGGCCGCTGCTGCGCGCGTAGCACCCACATGCGGTCGCGTTCCCGTGCCCTCCGGCGTCCCCGGTGCGGCAGGGGCGTCCGCCCCCTCGGTCCGGGGCGCTGGTCCCGGCCCGGAGCCGGGTCACCGGACGGGGGTGGGGGCCCGAATCCCCAGTTGAAGCGACGAGCGGAGGTTGCCATGTTGCGCCGACTCCTCGAACCGGTCTCGATCGGTCTCACCGTCCTCGTGCTCGCCCTCTCGTTCGGCCACGGCACAGCGGGCGCCGAGGAGCGCCGGATGCGCTTCCGCCCCGTTGAGAGCGTGGCCGCGGTCGAGGCTCGCGACGAGGCGGCCGCTGCCGCCCGCGACGCGGCGAAGGCGGCCGACGCTACCCACAGCGTGGTCGACGTCTCGGTCGACGTCTCCGACGCCACCGATTCGACCGACACCGCCGTCGAGGACGAGCCCGAGAGTCGCTCCACGACCGGCGAGATCATGCGCTTCGGGAGCGACGTCACCGTGCGCGCCCGTCAGGTCGTGACCGGGGACGTGGTCTCGTTCGGCGGCGACGCCGACATCCGCGGGACGGTGCGCGGCGACGTCGTGGTGATGGGCGGCGACGTCAAGCTGCGCGAGGGCGCGATCGTCGAGGGTGACGTGGTCTGCATGGGCGGCACGCTCACCGAGCACCCGGGGTCGGTCGTGAAGGGGCAGCGCGTGACCGCGCCCCGCTCGCCGGGCGCCAAGCTGTTCTTCCCCATGCTGGCCCTGGTCGGCACGGGTGTGCAGTTGGTCCTCAACGTCATCGGGTTGCTGTTCGCGGTCGGCTTGGCGTGGCTCGTGGCGAAGCTCGCACCGCGGCGCACGCAGGCCGCGCTGGATCAGGTGGACACCGCCGCGGGGGCCTCGTTCCTGACCGGTCTCGCCGTGTGGGCGCTCCTCATCCCCAGCGTGGTCGCACTCGCGCTGGTGATCGCCCTGCTGTGCATCACCATCATCGGCATCCCGCTCGCCGCGGTCGTGGCGCTGGCCTACGTGCTGTTCCTGACCGTCTCCGCACTGTGGGGTGCGGTCGTGGGCTTCGCGTTGCTCGGCCGATTGCTCCACCTGCGGGTCAAGGGTGCCGCGGCGTCGCTCGCGACCTCGGTCGTGTGGGGTGCGATCGCGGTGCACGGGGCGGCGATCGTGGCCGACCTGTTCGACATCGTGCCCATGTTCGGTTTCGTGGGCGTGATCCTCAAGGTGGTCCACTACGTGACGCTCTCGGTCCTGGTCACGATGGGTGCCGGCGCGCTCATCCGCAGCGAGTACCGGCGGCGTTGGCTGCAGGAGTGGTGGCAGCGCATCCGGCCCGCGCGACCGAACGATTCGGTCCCCCCGCCGTCCGCTCCGCCCGGAGCCGGCATCGCGGGCTGATCCCACCGACGAGTCCACGGGGCCCGGTCGCGTCGAACGCGGCCGGGCCTCGCGCGTTCCCGTCGCCTTGCCCACGGCCTCGGGCTGCGTCAGTCTCGGGCGTCCCTTCGTCACCCCCATCGGAGGCCCTGTGCCCGGCCTGCTGCCCAACCTGCTCTCCGATCTCCAGCGCATCGCGCCGCCCGACCTGCCGCTGCCGGTCGTGTGCCTCATGCTGTTCGTGGACAACGCCACGTTCGCCGCGCTCTCCACGCCCATCCTGCTCACCTACGCCCCGCGTTTCGAGCCGTGGCAGATCGGCGTGTTCGGGGCCGCTTCGGCCGGCGCCGGCAGCACCGTGCAGTTGCTCGTGTTCCGTTGGCTGCTCACCTCGGATTGGGCGTGGGCGAAGCGTCTCGCGCCGTCGCGCGAGGCGGTCGAGCGGGCGCTCTCGGCCTCGCCCTCGGCCTCGTTCCTCGCCATCGTGCTCGCCCGCGCCACGCCCATCCCCGACGCGCCCATCAAGCTGGTCGCCGCGGCCGGTCGCTATCCGCTCCCGCGCTACTTCCTCGCGGTGCTCCTCGGCGGCATCCCGTACTTCGCGCTCCTGTCGTGGCTCGGGCACGAGTTCCCGATCCCGCCGTGGGTGCTGCTCGTCGTGGTGATCGCGGTCGGGTTGCTGTTCGTGTTCGAGCGCTGGAGGACCCGTGGCCGCGCGCCGCGCGCCTGACCGCTCGGCCACGTCACGCCCGGTCGCGGACGCGATCGGCGTGGACACGGGAGGGACGTTCACCGACGTGGTCGCGTGGCGTGCGGGACGGCGGGTGGCGTTCAAGGTGCCCTCGACCCCGCGCGACCCGGCGCGTGCGGTGGCCGAGGCGCTCGAGCGGGCCGAGGCCGGGCGGGGCACGCGCGTGCGACACGGATCCACGGTCGCGACCAACGCGCTGCTCGAACGCAAGGGGGCGCGCGTCGCGTTCGTGACCACCGAGGGGTTCGAGGACCTGCTCGCGATCGGTCGGCAGGATCGGCCCGACCTCTACGCGCTGCGTCCGCGTCGCACGCCCCCGCTGGTCCCGAGCGAACGTCGCATCGGCGTGCGCGAGCGCGTCACCGCCGGAGGGCGTGTCACGCGTTCGCTGTCGGATGCCGAGGTGGCACGCGTGGTGCGGCGCGTGCGCGCGCTGCGTCCCGAGGCCGTGGCGGTGGGCCTGTTGCACTCCTGGTCGGCGCCCGCGCACGAGCGGCGTCTCGCGCGTGCGCTCACCGCGCTCGGGGTGCCGGTGTGCGCGTCGTCGGCGCTGGTGCCCGAGATCCGCGAGTACGAGCGCTTCGCCACCACCGCGGCCAACGCGTTCCTGCTGCCGCGCGTGGGCGACTACCTCGCGCGCGTCGCGGCCGCGGGGCGCGGCGCCGACCTGCAGGTGGTCCTGTCGCACGGCGGCACCGCACCGGCCGCGCAGGCCGCGCGCGAGCCCGTGCGCCAGTTGCTCTCGGGGCCGGCGGCCGGGTTGCGCGCCGCGCTCGCCGCCGCGCGCGCCTGCGGGTACGCGCGCGCTCTCACGCTCGACGTGGGCGGCACCTCGACCGACTGCGCGTTCCTCGGCGGTCGCGACACGGGTGACGACGGTCTGCCGCGCCGCCGCGCACGCGAGGTGGCGGGCGTGCCCGTGCTGGGGCCCACGCTCGACGTGCACACGGTCGGCGCGGGCGGGGGCTCGATCGCGCGTCTCGATGCGGGGGGCGTGTTGTGCGTGGGGCCCGAGAGTGCGGGCGCCGACCCCGGGCCCGCGTGCTACGGGCGCGGCGGTCCCGCGACGGTCACCGACGCGCTCGTCGTGCTGGGGCTCATCGCCGCCGAATCGCTGGCGGGGGGCGCGTTGCCGCTCGACCGGGCCGCCGCACGGCGCGCACTCGCGGGTCTTGCGCGCGCCATGCGTGTGCCCTCGCCCGAGGCCGCCGCGGCCGGCGTGCTGCGCGTGGCCGAGGCCCGCATGGAGGCGGCGCTGCGCACCGTCTCGGTGGGTTGCGGCGAGGATCCGCGCGGGGCGGCGCTGGTGGTGTTCGGCGGCGCGGGCGGGCTGCACGCCTGCGCGCTCGCGCACGCGCTCGGCATGCCCGCCGCGATCTGGCCGCGCGACGCCGGGGTGCTGTGCGCGCTCGGCGCCCTCGAGGGAGGCTCGCGGCGCGAGCGGTCGCGCAGCCTGCTCGTGGACGCGCGCGACACCGCAGCGCTGCGACGCGCGTTCGCCGCTCTCGAGCGCGAGGTGCGCGCCTCGTTCGCACCCGCCGAGCGCGCGCGGGTCGCGATCGAGCGCAGAGCCGAGTTGCGCGTGCGCGGTCAGGCGCACGAGTTGGCGGTGGCGGCGTGGCCGCTCGCCGGGCTCGCCGAGCGCTTCCACGACGCGCACGAGCGTCGCTACGGGTTCGCCGATCGCACCGCGGTGCTCGAGGTGGTGACGGTCGAGGTCGGCGGGGTGCTGGCGAGCGCACCCCCGCGCGAGCGCCGCCCCGTGCGGTCGCGCGGGGAGCGCACGCGCGTGCGCGTTCGGCACGACGGTCGGACGTGGTCGGCGTGGGCGCTCGAGCGCGACGCGCTCGCGCCCGGCGAGAGCGTCGCGGGGCCTGCGGTGCTCACCGACGACGGCGCCACACTGTGGGTCGCCCCGGGCTGGCGTGCGCGACGCCACGTCGGCGGTGCGATCGTGCTCACGCCGCGGGGGCGCGCATGAGCGCACGCAGCGCTCGCCGCGCGGCCGCGCGCCGCCCCGACGCGATCGAGCTCGCGCTCGTGCGCGGACTGTTCTCGGCGTGCGCCGAGGAGATGGGCGCGAGCCTCATGCGCTCGGCGCACTCGCCCAACATCACCGAACGCCTCGACCACTCGTGCGCGGTGTTCGATGCGCGCGCGCGACTGGTGGCGCAGGCCGCGCACATCCCGGTGCACCTCGGCAGCATGCCGCGCGCGGTCGAGGCCGCGCTCGCCGTGGGGCCGCTGCGCCCCGGCGACGTGGTGTTGCTCAACGATCCCTTCGAGGGCGGCACGCACCTGCCCGACCTCACGCTCGTCTCGCCGGTGTTCCTGCCCGGTCGTCGCTCGCCGTCGTTCCTGGTCGCCAGCCGCGCGCACCACGCCGACGTGGGCGGCTCCGCGCCGGGCTCGTTGCCGATCGCGAGTGAGGTGTACGAGGAGGGACTGCGCATCCCACCGGTGTTCGTGCGGCGGGCCGGGCGCGACGTGCCCGACGTGATGCGGCTGCTGCTCGCCAACGTGCGCACCCCGCACGAGCGTCGTGCCGACCTCGCGGCGCAGCTCGGGGCGCAGGTCACGGGGGAGCGCCGCCTGCGCGAACTCGCGGTGCGGCGCGGCGCACGCTCTCTCGAGGACGCGGCGACCGCCCTGCTCGACGCCACCGAACGGCACGCGCGCGCCGCCATCGCGCGACTGCCGCGCGGACGGTTCACGTTCGAGGACGTGCTCGACGACGACGGACGCGGGCACGGTCCGCTCACGGTGCGCGTCGCGCTCACGATCGGGGACGGGCGCGTGGTCGCCGACTTCACCGGCACCGACCCGCAGACGGCGGGGCCGGTCAACGCGGTGCGTGCCGTCACCACGGCCGCGGTCCTCTACGCCACGCGCTGCGTGCTGGCCGAGGACGTGGCGGTGAACGACGGGTTGCTGCGCGCCATCCGGATCGTGACCCCGCGCGGCAGTCTGGTGGATGCGGTGCCGCCTGCGGCGGTGGGCGCGGGCAACGTCGAGACCTCGCAGCGCATCGTGGACGTGGTGCTGGGCGCGTACGCGCGCGCGCTGCCCGACCGCGTGACAGCGGCGAGTGCGGGCACCATGAACAACCTGCTCATCGGCGGGTACGACCCGCGGCGCGGACGGGCGTTCGCCTACTACGAGACGCTCGGCAGCGGTCACGGCGGGGGGCCCGAGGGGCCGGGTGAGGACGCCATGCAGGCGCACATGACGAACACGCGCAACACCCCCGTCGAGTCGCTCGAGCACGCCTACCCGCTCGAGGTGGTCTCGACCCGCATCCGTCGCGGCAGCGGTGGACGCGGTCGTGCGCGCGGCGGCGACGGGATCGAGCGGCGCGTGCGTCTGCTCGTGCCCGCCCGCGTCACCGTGCTGGCCGAGCGTCGCCGCCGCGGTCCGTGGGGCCTCGCCGGCGGTGCCGCGGGCTCGCCCGGCGTCAACCGCGTGGAGATGGCGGGCCGCACGCGCACCATGCCCGGCAAGTTCACGGCCGACCTGCCCGCGGGCGCGGTGGTGTCGGTGGCCAGCCCCGGCGGGGGTGGGTTCGGCGCGCCGCGTCGGGCGCGCCGCCGACGCTCCTAGGCCGCGCTCCCCGCGCGCAGCGCCGCGAGGCGCTCCGCCACCACGCGCCGCGTGAGCGGCGTGCAGTCGGCGGCCGAGACGCGCAGCGCGGCCTCGGGCACCGCGTCGAGGAAGCGGTCGTTCTGCAGGCCCACCAGCACGGTGGGGCGTGCGGACGCGTGCGCACGCAATCCCGCGATGCGCTCGGGGGTGAGCGGCACGCGCGAGGCGATCGCGATCACGTCGGTGCTCGCGGCCGCGCCGCCGTCGGGCACACCGGCCTCGCGCAACGACTGCGCGAAGCTCGGTCCGTGCTTCCACTCGCTCTCCTCGACCACGCGCCAGCCGCCGCCCGGCGCGGTGCCGGTCACCTGCAGCGCGCGCGCGACGAGGTCGGTCAGGCGGGACTCCCAACCCTCGGGCGTGAGCGCGGCGAGCGGCGTCGCCAGCTCCTCGGGCGTGGGCTCGGGGTGCGCCGCGTCGAACGCGGCGAGGCGCGGGCGCGTGGCGTCGAACATCGCGCGATCCACGCTGCCCGCGGTCACGGCCTCGGCCATCGTGTACCGGCCGCGTCGCACCTCCTCGTTCCAGTGCGCGTACAGCAGCAGGTCGCAGCCCGCACCCAACGCGGCGAGTCCGGCCTCGGCCGGCGTCCGACCCGCGGCCGCGCCCTGCATCTCGAGCGCGTCGGTGATGACCACGCCGCGGAAGCCGAGTCGCTCGCGGAGCACGCCCTGCACGATGGGGCGCGAGAACGTCGCGGGCACGCCGGGGTCGAGCGCGGGATAGACGACGTGCGCGGTCATGAGCGAGGCCGCGTTGGGGTGGGCCGCGAACGGCACGAACTCACGTGCCGCGAGCGTCGCCTCGGGGCGGTCGCAGACGGGCAGCGCCAGGTGCGAGTCGGTGCGCGTGTCGCCGTGGCCGGGCGCGTGCTTGATGCAGCCGGCCAGCCCCGTGCCCACCAGCCCGTCGAGCCACGCGCCCACGTTGGTCGCGACCTGCGCGGGCGTGGTGCCCCACGCGCGCGGACCGATCACCGGGTTGTCGGGCTCGCTGTGCACGTCGGCCACCGGCGCGAAGTCCCAGTCGAAACCCACGGCGCGCAGGCGTCGCGCGGTGACGTTCGCGATCCACGCCAGCGTGGGGGCGTCGGCCACGCGCGCCAGCGTGGCGGCGTTGGGCGGCACCACGAGGTGACCGGCCAGCTGCGAGACCCAGCCGCCCTCCTCGTCGAGCGACACGAACAGTCGGCGGGGGCGGGCCAGTTCACGCAGGCGGGCGATGAGTCGGCGGGCGTCGTCGAGGTCGCGGAAGTCGCGCGCGAACAGGATGACCCCGGCGGGCGGGAACTGGGCGAAGTCCTTCTCGAAGGCCGGGTTCAGGCCCTCGGGGGGGATCCCGATCACCATGCGGCGCGAGACGATGTGCTGGGCGTCCATGCGGGCGCACGGTGGGGGAGCGGCCGCCGACTGTCAACGCGGTGTGAGATGTGGCCGGGCCGCTCGACATGGGTTGGGTGCGGGTGCGCGGCGCGGTAGACTCGCCGCATGTTCCGCCCCTCGTGCCCCGTGTCCTCACGCCCCCTTCCCGCGCTCGCGGCCCTCGTGCTCGCGTCCCTCGCGCTGGTCGCCGACGCCGCGCCGACCCGTGCGCAGGGCAAGCCCGCCGCCCCGCCCTCCGAGGTGCGCGTGGGTCCCGGTTCGCAGGCCGCGCCGGGGACGCGCAAGGCGCTCGTGGTGGAGGGCGACAACCACCTGTTCATGGTCTCGGCGCCCGCGGGTTGGGTGCTCGACGACACCTCGGGCATGGGTTCGCGCATCCGGTGCGTGTTCTACCCGAAGGGGCAGACGTGGACGACCGCGCCCACCGTCATGTACGTGAACCCGCTGCACGGTTTCTCGGCCAAGGAGCGCAAGGTCTCGGCGCTCATCGCCGACAGTCAGAAGCAGTTCCTCAAGCGTTCGCCGAAGGGCCGCGTCACCGATGCCGGGACGCTTCCGACGAGCGTGACCGGTAAGAACGCGATCGTGCGTTACTTCTCCGAGGACGGCGGTCCGCCGCACGAGGCCGTGGCCTACGTGCCCGAGAAGGACCTCGTCATGCTGATCGTGCTCTCGTCGCGCACGCCGGCCGGTTTCCAGAAGGCGCTGCCCGCGTTCCGCGAGCTCGTCTCGTTCTACGCCTGGGTCGGCACCAACAAGGAGTTCGGCCGATGACCTCGCGTCCGCGCGTCTCGCGCAAGAGCCTGTGCTTCAACGAGAGCGTGATCCGCGGCATGACGCGGCTCGCCAACCAGCACGGCGCGGTCAACCTGTCGCAGGGGTTCCCCGACTTCCCGGCGCCCGAACCGGTCAAGGCCGAGGCCGCGCGCGCGGTCATGGCCGACGTGAACCAGTACGCGATCACGTGGGGCGCCAAGCGCCTGCGCGACGCGCTGGTCGCCAAGCACGAGCGCTTCACCGGTCTGCGCTACGACCCCGAGCGCGAGGTGGTGGTGTGCTGCGGCTCCACCGAGTGCATGGCGTCGGTCATGCTGGCGCTCGTGGACCCGGGCGACGAGGTCGTGGTGTTCGAGCCGTTCTACGAGAACTACGGCCCCGACGCCATCCTGTCGGGTGCGGTGCCGCGTTTCGTGTCGTTGCGCGCCCCCGATTGGTCGTACGACCCCGCCGAGCTCGAGGCCGCGTTCACCGATCGCACGCGCATCATCGTGGTGAACACGCCGAACAACCCGACCGGCAAGGTCTTCACGCGCGCCGAGCTCGAGCACATCGCCGCGCTGTGCCGGAAGTGGGACGTCATCGCGGTCACCGACGAGATCTACGAGCACATCCTGTACGACGGGGCCGAGCACGTCGGGCTCGCGACCCTCGACGGGATGCGCGAGCGCACGGTCACGGTCTCGGGGCTCTCGAAGACGTGGAGCCTCACGGGCTGGCGCGTCGGCTGGTGTCTGGCGCCCCCCGACCTCACCGACGCCATCCGCAAGGTGCACGACTTCCTCACCGTGGGCGCCCCGGCGCCCCTGCAGGAGGCGGCCGCGGTGGCGCTGGCCATGCCGGACTCGTACTACGAGGAACTGGCCGCACGGTATCGTGAACGTCGGGACTACCTCGTGCCGATACTGGAGCAGGCCGGTTTCCGCCCCATCGCCCCCCGGGGCGCGTACTACGTGATGACCGACCTGTCCGATTTCGGGTTCCCCGACGACGTCACGTTCGCGCACTGGCTGGTGCGCGAGGTGGGGGTCGCCGGTGTGCCCGGGTCCAGCTTCCACTCGAATCCCGCGGACGGCTCGCAGCGCCTGCGCTTCCATTTCGCACGGAAGCGCGAGACGCTGGAGGCCGCCGCCGAACGTCTGCAGTCCCTGCGGTCGCGCCTGCCGGCGCGGCCCGCGTCCCTCACTCGGGGGTAGTGTCCGCATGAGCCCGCGTCGTCGTCGCATCGGTCCGCTCGTCATCGCCATGGCGCTCTCGCTGCTGCTCGGTTTCGGTTTCGCGCGCGTGCTCTCGGCGACCGACGACCTGCGCACCCAGCTCGACCTGTTCTCGCAGGTGCTCTACACCGTGCAGAACAACTACGTCGAGCCGCCGGACAACGAGAAGCTCATCAAGGGCGCGATCGACGGCATGCTGCGCACGCTCGACCCGCACACGAACTTCCTGCCCAAGCAGCGTGCGGCCGCCATGGACGAGAACTTCCGTGCCGAGTACTCGGGCATCGGCGTGCAGTTCGACATCGTGGACAACAAGATCGTCGTGCTCTCGCCCATCGAGGGCACGCCGGCGTACCGCCTCGGCATCCGCGCGGGCGACAAGATCGTCCAGGTGGACGGCAAGCCCCTCAAGAAGGGGCTCGTCAACGACGACGTGTTCAAGCTCCTGAAGGGCCCCACCGGCACGCAGGTGGGTGTGGACATCGAGCGCCCGGGCGAGGAGGAGCTGCTCCACTTCAAGATCGAGCGCGCCAAGATCCCGATCGAGTCGCTGCCCTACGCGTACATGATCCGGCCCGGCGTGGGCTACGTGCGCATGGTGCGCTTCGCGGCCACGACCGGCGAGGAGCTGGAGAACGCCATCGCCAAGCTGCGCGCGCAGGGTATGCGCAGCCTGCTCATCGACCTGCGCTCGAACTCGGGCGGTCTGCTCACGCAGGCCGTGGACGTGCTCGACCAGCTCGTGCCGGCTGAGCAGCGCCTCGTGTACACGCGTGGTCGCATCAACTCGGCCAACGCCGACTACTACTCGACCGCGCGTCCCAACAAGTTCCTCGACGGTCCCATCGTGGTGTTGGTGGATCACGGCAGCGCGTCGGCCTCGGAGATCGTCTCGGGCGGTCTGCAGGACCTCGACCGCGGCCTCGTCGTGGGGCTCAACACGTTCGGCAAGGGGTTGGTGCAGAACCAGATCAACCTCACCGAGGGCAAGCTGCTGCTCACCGTGGCCCGCTACTACACGCCGAGCGGTCGCGGCATCCAGCGCGACTACGGCAAGTTCGAGGACGTCACGGACTACCAGGCCGAGGCGTACAAGGAGGAGGTGCCGACCGACTCCGCGCTCGCGACCCGGCCCAAGTTCAAGACCGGCAGCGGCCGCACGGTGTACGGCGGTGGCGGCATCTATCCCGACATCATCGTGAAGGACTCGCCGCGGCTGACGCGCGTCGAGGTGGACATGATCCAGAAGCGCGCGTTCTTCGACTACGCCAACCGGCGCGTGCAGCACCTCGCCACGCCGATGAAGCCCGAGATGCTCGCGCGCGACCGCTTCCGCCTGAGCGACGACGAGTGGCGCGACCTGCGTGCGGCGATCGCCGACAAGGGCGTGCGCATGGACGACTCCACGTGGACGGCCGAGCAGCCGTTCGTGCTGCACCAGCTGCGCGCCGAGCTCGCCGCGCAGACCTTGGGGCCGCTCGAGCGCTACCGGATCGCGGTCGAGGAGGACACCCAGCTGTCGAGTGCGCTGGAGTTGTTCCCGCAGGCCCAGAAGCTCATGGCGTCCGCGCCGCGCCGTTCGACGGGGCGCACCGGGACGCGCTGACCACGCACCTCACGCCGACGAACACGGAGCCCCGGCGGGTGGACCCGCCGGGGCTCCGGTCGTGAAGGCGGTCAGCGAGTGGGGGGCGGTGCGTCGTGACGCGACTTCATGAACGCGATCCCGGGCGCGAGCACCCGCTGCCAGACCGCGAGCACCTCGGGGTCCGCTGCGGGGTCGAACTCGGTCACGACCTGCAGCAGCGACTGCAGCCAGACGTCGTAGAGCGCGGCCGGGATGTCGTGGCCGTGCTGGCCGTGGACCGAAGCGATGCGCTCCATGTGGACCTGGCCCTCGGGCTTCTCGCCTGCGCTCAGCATCATGAGCACGAGCGAGGCCTTGAGCATGCGGCGCTGCTTCGCGAGGTCGGTGTTCGCGAACTTCTCGCGCGCCTCGGGGGAGGCGGCGAGGAACACCTCGTAGAACCGCTCGAGGAAACGCGGGTCCGCATAGCAGCGGGCGAGGCTGTCGTCGAAGACCGCGACGTCGTCGTGGGACATGGGCCCTCCGGGGATCAGGGTTCGGGGTCGTACACCCCGAGCGTGTCGAGGATCCAGGCGTAGTCGAACGCCGTCTCGTGCAGCGCGTCGTAGCGTCCCGACGCGCCGCCGTGGCCGGCGCCCATGTTGCACTTGAACAGGATCGGGCGGCCGCCGGTGTCGAGCGTGCGCATGCGCGCCACCCACTTGGCCGGTTCCCAGTAGCCCACCTGGCTGTCGTTGAGGCTCGTCTGCACGAGCATCGCGGGGTAGGAGGTGCGCGCGAGGTTGTCGTACGGCGAGTAGCGCCGCATGACCTCGAAGTCCTCCTTCACCTTCGGGTTCCCCCACTCCTCGAACTCGCCCACGGTGAGCGGCAGCGACTCGTCGAGCATGGTGTTGATCACGTCCACGAACGGGACGTCGGCGACCACGCCGGTGAACAGGTCGGGGCGCAGGTTGGTGACCGCGCCCATGAGCAGGCCGCCGGCGCTGCCGCCCTGCACCACGAGTCGCTGGGGTGAGCAGACGCGCTCCGACACCAGCCACTCGGCGCACGCGATGAAGTCGGTGAACGAGTTCATCTTGTTGCGCATGCGGCCCTGGTCGTGCCACGCCTTGCCGAGGTCGCCGCCGCCGCGGATGTGCGCGAGCGCGAACACCACGCCGCGGTCCACGAGGCTGAAGCGCGCCGAACTGAACGTGACGTTGGACGAGATGCCGTACGAGCCGTAGGCGTAGAGCAACGCCGGGGCCTCGCCGGTCCGCTTCACGTCCTTGCGGTGCAGCAGCGTGACGGGGATGCGCGTGCCGTCGGGTGCGGTGGCGTGCACGCGCTCCATGGCGTAGCGCGACGGGTCCCAGCCGCCGAGCACCGGCGTGCGCTTGAGCAGTTTGGAGGACAGCGTGGCGAGGTCGAGGTCGAACACGCTCGCCGGCGTGAGGAACGACTGGTAGCCGTATCGGAACGTGGTCGTGGCGTACTCGGCGTTGGCCGCCGGCCCGACCGAGTAGGCGGGCTCGGGGAACTCCACACGCCGCGATCGCTTGGCCTCGGGCTCGAGCACGGTGAGGCGCGGCAGCGCATCCTCGCGCTCGGTGAGCACGACCACGGTCGCGAAGCAGTCGTGGTCGGCGATCGTCACGTTCGCGCGGTGCGGCACGATCTCGACCCAGTGCTCGGGCGTGGGCGTCGCGGTGGCGGTGCGCACGAGGCGGAACTCGCGACCCTTGTCGTTGGTGCGGATCCAGAACTCGTCGCGGCGGTGGTCCACGTAGTACTCGATGTCCTGCCGCCGCGGCGCGATCGTGGAGAACGCCTGATAGGGCTGGTCGGCGCGCAGCACGCGCACCTCGGACGTGGTGTGGCTGGAGACCGTGTAGAACAGCCACTCGCCGCTGCGGGACAGGCTCACGTTGACGTCGAAGCGCTCGTCGCGCTCCTCGTCGCGCGCGACCGGGCGCGGAGCGGTGAGGTCACGGTGCAGCAGGCGGTAGCTGCGCTTCGAGACCGCGTCCTCCTGCGTGTAGAACAGCGAACGGCTGTCGGCGGCCCACGCGATGCTCGTGACGCGCTCGTCGGTGACCGGCAGCGTGTCGCCGATCGCGAGGTCCTTCACGTGCAGGCGGTACTGGCGATAGCCGTTGTCGTCGGTCGTGTACGCGAGCATCTGGCCGTCGGGGCTCACTTCGAACGCGCCGATCGACATGAAGCTGTGGCCCTCGGCGAGCACGTTGAGGTCGAGCAGCACCTGCTCGGGCGAGTTCTCGTCGCGCTTGCGGCAGTAGAGCGGGTACTGGCTACCCTCGACCGTGCGCGAGTAGTAGAGCCAGCCCCCCTTGCGGTAAGGCACCGAGAGGTCGGTCTGCTGGATGCGGTTCAGCATCTCCAGATAGAGCCGCTCGCGCATGGGCTGCTGCGCGGCCAGCGTCTGCTCGGTGTAGGCGTTCTCGGCCTCGAGGTGGCGGATCACCGTGGTGTCCTGCTTGTCGCGCAGCCACGCGTAGTCGTCGGTGAATCGCTCGCCGTGCAGCGTGTAGGTGGTGGGGCGCTTCTCGGCGACGGGCGGCTTCGCGGTCGGGGCGTTGGGTGCGGACATGGACGGGCTTCCCCACAGGGTCAGGAGCGTCAGGGGCAGGACAGCGCGCATCGCGATGCGGTACGGGGGCATGGCAGGGGTCTCCGGGACCGGGGCAGGATAGCCGAGGGGTCCGGGACACGCACCGCCGCAGGGGGCATCGGCCGCGCGGGGGGATCGACGTCAGGGTACGGAGGTGGACCGTGTCCGACGGCTCAGGCGCGCCGCCGCACCACCACCGTGTCCCCTTCACCGAGTCCGAGACGGTCGGTGGCCGCGCCGCCGACCTGTGCGATCTCGAGCCGGCCGCTGGAACCCAGCAGGGCCACGAGCGTGCCCACCGGGGCGTCACCGTACGAACGCGAGATGCCCGGGATGACGCGTTCGAGCACCGCGACCTCGTAGGCGCTGTCGGGGGCCGTCTCGCCGAACGCAGCGGCGAGCGCGGAGGCGGTGAGGTTGGTGAGCGCGTTGCCGAAGCGGTCCACGAACACGACCTGGCCGACGAGCGTCTCACCGCGGCGGGACGGTTCGTGTGCGGGCAGTCGCACGGGGTCGTGCACGCGCGGGCCGAACGACGCGATGGGTTCGCCGCACGCGAGCGCGGCCGCCACGGGTGCGAACACGTCGCGGCCGTGGAACGTGCGGCTCACCGGGGTGCGGAAGAAGCGCGTCTCGGTGAGCACGTGCACGCGGGCCTCGGGCGAGCAGAACGCCCACTCGAGCAGCCCGTTGTCGGGGCCCACGAAGAACTGTCCGTGCGACTCGACCGCGAGCGCGCGGCGATCGGTGCCCACGCCCGGGTCCACGACCGCGAGGTGCACGGTGCCCGGCGGGAAGTCGTGCGCCGCCGCCTCCAGCATGAACGCGGCGCGTGCCACGTGGGCCGGGGGGATCGAGTGCGACAGGTCCACCACGTGCGCCTCGGGCGCGTGCGAGTGCAACACGCCGTGCACCACGCCCACGAACCAGTCGCTGTGCCCGAAGTCGGATAGGAAGGTCACGATGGGACGAGGCATGGGATCTCCGTGGCGGGGGGACCGCCACCCTATCACGCGCGCGGAGCGAGCATTGGGGCGAGGCGCGCCCACGCGCCGTCCACCGTGAGGCGTGCGAGGCAGCGCAGGTCGTCGCAGACGTCGCGATCGCACGGCGAGCACTCGACGCGCTCCCAGTAGGCACGGTGTCCGTCGTGCTCGGGGTACGGGAAGAACATGGCCGGACGATTGCGGCTCATGAGCCCCAGCGTGGGAGCACCCGAGGCCACCGCGGTGTGCACGGGGCCGGTATCGCCGCACACGAACGCCGTGCACGACGACTGCAGCGCGACGAATCGCGCGAGGGGCCAGCCCTCGACGAGGTGAGCGCGTTCCCGCGGCAGGTGTTCCAGCACGGCGCGCGCCATGGCGCCCTCGCCCGGGCCCGCGCTCACGAACGCGACGAGGTCGCGATGCGCCGCCAGTGCGCGCGAGGCGAGGGCCGCGAAGCGATCGGGTGCCCAGCGCCGCGTGGGCCAGCGCGCGCCGGGGTGCAGGCCGAGTAGGCGCGCGTCGCTCGCCACCCCCAGCGCGGCGAGGGCCTCGCGGGCCTCGCGTCGCGCGGCCTCGGGGATCGTCAGGCGCGGCGAGACGTCGCCCGTGGGCACGTCCCAGCCGAGCGCGGCGACCGAGGCGAGGTGGAAGCCGACGCTCGACAGTGTGCGCGGGCGGGCATGGTGCGTGTAGAGAGCCGACCTCCAGCCCTTGTGCGGGTAGCCCACGCGCACCCGCGCGCCCGAGGCGAACGTCCACACCGCGGTGCGCGGGTTGCAGAACAGGTCGAACACCACGTCGGGGGCGAACGCACGGACGCGCGCGAGGAGCGCGAGCGTCTGGCGCGCGTTCGGGCGCGGGGGGACCGCGATGACCTCGGCGAAGCGCGGATCGTGCGCGAGCAGGGGCGCGAGCGGTGTCTCGGTGAGGTAGGCGGCGCGCGCCCCGGGGCAGGCGGCCAGCGCGGCGTCCACCGCGGGCAGCGTGAGGCACACGTCCCCGAGGAAGCGGGGTCGCACGAACAGGATCCGGCGCACGTCGTCGCCGCGGACTGGCTTCACGGGCGGGGCTCGCTCACTATGGCGCGACCGTAGCGAATGCCGTCCACCCCCGCCACCCGAGGTTCCCCATGTCGCACGACCATCCCGGACTCGAGACGCTCGCCGTGCACGGCCCGCATCTGGGCGGTGCCGGTCCCGTGAGCACGCCGCTCGTGCACAGCGCGACGTTCGGCTTCGAGACGCTCGCCGCGATGGTGGCCGCGCAGGAGGCGGGACCCGCGGGCGCGATGTACCAGCGTATGGGACACCCGACCGTGCGCGCCGTCGAGGAGAAGCTCGCGGCACTCGAGGGGGCCGAGCAGGCGCTGCTGTTCCCGTCGGGCATGGGCGCGATCTCGGCGGCGTTCCTGGCGTTGCTGCGCGCGGGCGATCACGTGGTGTGCGTGGATCCGTGCTACGGCGGCACGCAGGCGCTGCTGCAGTGGGGCGCGGACCGTCTGGGTTGGAGCCACACCTTCGTGGACGCGCGTCGTCCCGAGACGTGGGCGGCGGCGTTCCGACCGAACACCCGGTTGCTGCACCTCGAGACCCCCATCAACCCCACGCTGGTGTGCTTCGACATCGCGGAGGCCGCGCGCCTCGGGCACGCGCACGGCGCCCAGGTGACGCTCGACAACACGGTGGCCTCGCCGATCGGGCAGCGTCCGGGCGAACTCGGCGTGGACGTGTCGTTGTACTCGGCCACCAAGTCCATCGCCGGCCACAGCGACCTGCTCGCCGGCGCGGTCATGGGCACGCGCACCGCGCTCGCGAGCGTGCACGCCGCGCGCACGGTGTTCGGCCCCACGATCGATCCCACGAGCGCATGGCTCATCGAGCGCAGCCTCAAGACGATGCCGTTGCGCGTGCGGGCCGCCAACGCCAACGCGCTCGAGTTGGCGCGCCGACTGCGCGAGCACCCGCGCGTCTCGCAGGTGTTCTACCCGGGGCTGCCCGAGCACCCCACGCACACCGTCGCCGCGAGGCAGATGCACGAGGGCTTCGGCCCGCTGCTGGGCTTCGAGGTCCGCGAGGGCGCCGAGGCCGCGCGGCGCGTGGTCGAACGCCTGCGGGTGTTCCGCCATGCGGCCAGCCTGGGAGGGGTGGAGTCGCTGGCCAATCTGGCCGCGTTCACCTCGCACAAGGTGATCGGCCCCGAGGGCCGCGCCCGGGCCGGTATCCCCGAGGGGCTCGTCCGGGTCTCGGCGGGGGTGGAGTCGATCGAGGACCTGTGGGGCGACCTCGAGCAGGGTCTGGCCGGGGACTGAGCCCGTCCCGGGACGCGTTCTGCAGGGCATAACCCGTTGCAAGGTAGTCTGTTGTTGGTGCGGCGAAGAATGTTGACGAACCCCCGGGCGGACCCGCAAGTCGTTGTCCCGGGGGCCGGATCGCCCCGGGGGCGGTCCCGTAACCCCTTGTCCCGGGGCTATCAACAATCTTCGCCGCACAAGGTAGACTGAACCGGTGGCCGTCCCATCGTTGACCCGACCGTCGGAGGTTCGTCCCGTGATCCGTCCCGCCCTCGTCCTCGCCCTGCTGGCCGTCCTCGTCGCCCCCTCGG
>JBEGJG010000004.1:0-23426 GCA_041184705.1 Candidatus Eiseniibacteriota bacterium | reverse complement strand
CCGCGAGGCCGTAACCGATCGAACACGCCAACCGCTTGTCGCGCTGCGCGTTCACGAATCCATGCCGGACCGTGTGAAGCCCGCGTGAGCGATCCGTGCACGCACGCTGTCACCCCCTCGAGGTGACACCTCGAGGGCGCGAACCCGCGCATCCCGTTGGCGCACAACGTGCGAACGACCGTCACCCCCGGGGTGACGGTGACGCGCGAGGTGACACGGGGTCGCACCCGTCAACGCGAACGGCGCCCCCGGTGCGGGGACGCCGTCCATGACGGGCTCGAGTGTCGTACAGGTCGCCGAGGGAGCGACCGCGCCTCGCGCGGTCCGCTTCAGAGTCGCAGGTCGAGACGCTTGAGCCGCGCGTAGAGCGTCTTGCGACTGACACCGAGCAGGTCGGCGAGTCGGCTCTTGTTGCCGTGCGCCTGACGCCACGCCGCGAGGATCGCGTCGCGCTCCTGCGTGCGACGGTCGGCCGCGTCGTGCACGCGCGCCGGCGGCTCGGCGAGCAGCGGCAGCACCTGCGCGGCGCCCACCACACCCTCGCCCTCGTGCAGCGCGGCGATGCGCTTCATCACGTTCTCGAGCTCGCGCACGTTGCCGGGCCAGGCGTACGACAGCAGCAGCGACTCGGCCTCGGGCTCCAGACGCGGGCCCTCGAGCCCGCCGTAGAACGCCAGGAAGTGACGCGCGAGCGGCACCACGTCCTCGACGCGCTCGCGCAGCGCGGGCAGGCGGATCTCGATCTCGTTGAGGCGGTAGAGCAGGTCGCGCCGGAACGCGCGCTCGCCGTCCTCGCCGCGCAGCACGCGATTGGTGGCGGCGATGATGCGGACGTCGGCGCGCCGCACCGCGGTCTCGCCCAGGCGCAGGTACTCGCCCGTCTCGAGGAAGCGCAGCAACGTCACCTGCACGTCGAGCGGCAGTTCACCGGCCTCGTCGAGGAACAGCGTCCCGCCGTGCGCGGCCTCGACCAATCCCACGCCCTCGGCGTGCGCACCGGTGAACGCACCCTTGCGGTGCCCGAAGAGCTGCGAGAGCGCCAGATCGGCGCGCAGCGCACCGCAGTTGACCGCGAGGAACGGTCGGGCCGCGCGCGGCGACTGCGTGTGGATGGTGCGCGCGACGAGCTCCTTGCCGGTGCCGGTCTCGCCGGTGACGAGCACCGACAGCTCGGTCGCGGCGGCACGCCGTGCGAGACGCTCGACCGTGGCCATGCCCGGCGAGCACGCGACCAGACCCGGCGCACGCTGGCGACGGCCGAGCAGCGACTCGGTGCGCGCGGGCGCGGTGGGCGGCGCGGGGCCGAACAGTCGCGCGAGCTCGGCCTCGGCCTGCTCATGTGCGTGCACGGCCCCGATCTCGGCGAACGCGGCGCAGGCCCTCAGGGCCAGCGTGCGCGCGCTGCGTGCGTCGTCGGCGTGCGCGGCGAGTCGCGCCAGCACGCGCGCGTGCTCGTAGCGGTCGCGGCAGGCGGCGAGCAATCGCTCGGCCTGCTGCCAGCGCTCACGCGCCTCGAGTCGCTGACCGCGCGCGGCGGCCAGTTCGCCCGCGACGCGGTGCGCGACGGCGTGCTCGAGACGATCGTCGGTGAAGCGCGCCAGACGAGTCGCGCGGTCGAGCGCGTGCTCGGCCTCGTCGAGACGACCGATCGCGATGAGGGCCTCGGCGCGGCGGCGCTCGATCTCGACCACGAGGTCGCCCTCGGGCGCGGTGCGTGCGGCGAGCGCGAGCGCGTCCTGATAGCGCGCGACCGCCGCCTCGGGCCGACCGCGATCGAAGTCCAGCTCACCCAGGAACTCGAGCGCCAACACCTCCTCGCGCTGCGCCCCGTGACGGCGCGCGCGCTCGAGCGCGGCGAGCAGATGCGTCTCGGCGTCGGGGAACCGGCGCTCGAGACGCGCCACGTTGCCCAGACCGATGTCCACCATGGCGAGGTGGAAGTCGTCGCCCACGCCCACCCAGGCCTGCTGCGCCTCGCGGTAGCACTGCGCCGCGCGCGCCCACGCACCGGTCTTCTGGTGCACGATGCCGAGGTTCATGAGCGGGGCGGCGGTCTCGGCCATGCGCGCGGTGTCGCGGTAGTGCTGCAGCGCGGCCTCGAGGTGCGCGATCGCCGGTTCCCACTCGCAGAACTGCTTGTACACGAGCCCGAGCGAGTTGCGCACGCGCGCGACGCTCAGGGCGTCGCCGAGCCGACGGAACAGCGCGACCGCTTCCTCGCCCGTCTCGCGCGCCTGCGCGAGGTCGCCCTCGCGGTAGGCGGCCAGCATGACGGCCGAGAGCGAGTGCGCGCACAGCGACAGGTCCCCGAGGCCCTCGGCGGTGCGCAGCGCGCGCTGCGCGTGCTCCTTGGACTCGGCGATGCGACCGAGCTTGAACAGGCCCTGCGCGAGCGCGAGCGTGAGGCGCACCTGCGTGACCGGTGCGTCGGGCCCGAGGTCGCGCAACGCCTCGCGCGCCTGCGCCACCGCGGCCGCAGGCTCGCCCTTGGCGAGACGGCAGCGGATGGCCTTGAGCTCGAACGCCGCCCGGCGCGCAGGCGACAGGCGCCGCGCGGCCGGCAGCGCGCGCAACCGATCGAGCGTCTCGAGCGCGGGCAGATGGCTCTCGACCTGCACGTACAGGTCGGCCAGCCGGGCGAGGTCGTCGAGGAGCGCGTCCGGCATGGCCGGGCGCTCCGCGAGCCTGCGCTCCAACGAGGCGATCCTGTCTCGGTCGTCCATCCGCACGACGTCTCTCCGGTCCACGACGGGGGTTCGTTCAGGTCACGACGGGTGCTTCACCGCGGGCGGCGAACCGCCCACGGTCACGACCAGGGCAGCAGGAAGCGATGGAGCGTCGGATGCGCGGCACGCATGGCCCGCACCCACAATTCGAACTGGAAGCCCGGGGTCGCGGGCGTCAACGCGGTCGGACGCGGCGCCACAGCCGGGCCCGGACCCGGTCGCATGCCCGGCTTCGAGCGACCGCTGCCGGTCGGCACGTCGGGATCCCCGGCCGCGGGAACGGGCGGCTCGCCGTTGGGACCCGGCTCGGCGGGCATCCAGTCGGCGCGCGCGGCGCGCGGCAGCAGCATCGCCCCCACGAGGGCGGCGAGGAGCAGCAACAGGGGGATGCGACGACGGAGTTCGCGAGGACTCATGGTGCCTTTCACGATTCCCGGTGCGGGTCGTATGGAGCGTGGTGAAAACAAGACCGGACGCGCGGACCGTGAACCCCGCCCAGCGACCTCCTGTCGCCTTCGAGGATCCGCGGCCCACGAACGCCCGGTCCTCGAAGGCTAGACCCGCGCACTCACGAGCGGCAAGGGGAATGTGACGAGGGCCGGGATCGGCGCGAAGCGGTCCCGGCCGTTCGGGCCGCGGCCGGGATCCCCACCGGACCGCGTGGGGGATCGGTCCCCGATTCCTCAATCCCCTACGGTGGTCCCCCTCTTGCCGTGGACGGACCACCCGAGGCTATCCCCGTCCCACTCGGAGCCCGCCCCTCGACTCGGGAACGGCGCCGCGGGGACCTCCGCGGCGGTCCCTCGGCCCTTCACCGGGCCGACGACCGGGTGCCCTCCTGACCGTTCGTTCAGGGGACGAGCGGATGCGGTCGCCGGTGTGCGAGCCGGTGGCCGGGCTGAGAGGGGAAGCAAAGGGCCCCGGGACGGAAACGTCCCGGGGTCTTCGCTCGGCCCCCGCAAGCGATCGCCCCCGACGGGCCTGAGCCTCATCGGGGGCGACGGGACGGGACGACTTCGGGCCTACAGCCGCTCGAGCTTCTGGCCTTCCTTCGAGTCCACCGGGTTCGCCCCGAGCGCCTTGAGGCGGTCGCGCAACTCGTCGGAACGCTTCCAGTCCTTGGCCGCACGTGCGGCCGCACGCTCGGCCGCGATGGCGAGCACCTCGGGCGACCACTCCTCGGCCTTCGGCGCGAGCCAGAACAACCCGAGGATCGAACCCAGACGGTACAGCGCCTTCGCGCCCTGCACCGCCTCGGCGCCACCGCCCTCGTCGAGCGCACGGTTGACCGCGGTCGCCAGGTTGAACAGGTGACCCAGCGCACCGGCCGAGTTGAAGTCGTCCTCCATCTCCTCGCGGAACCGTCGCTCGGCCTCGGCCACGGCCTCCCCGAGCGCACCTCCCGGTGCCGGACCGTCGGGCGCGCTCCAGACCTGCGCGCGCTCGAGCGGACCGCGCAGGCGCGCATAGGCGCGCGAGGCCTCCTCGAGTCGCTCGGTGCCGAACTCGATCGGGCTGCGGTAGTGCGTGCTCATGAGGTAGAAGCGCACCACCTCGGGATCCCAGTCGCGCGCGATGTCCTCGATGAAGAAGAAGTTGCCGACGCTCTTCGACATCTTCGCGCCGCCCAGGTTCACGAGGCCGTTCTCGCACCAGTAGTTCGCGAACGGCTTCCCGCAGTACGCCTCGCTCTGCGCGATCTCGTTCTCGTGGTGCGGGAAGATGAGGTCCTGTCCGCCGCCGTGGATGTCGAACGTCTCGCCGAGGTACTTCATCGCCATCGCCGAGCACTCGATGTGCCACCCGGGGCGCCCCGGGCCCCACGGGCTGTCCCACGCGGGCTCGCCCTCCTTGGCGCCCTTCCACAACGCGAAGTCGAGCGCGTCGCGCTTGGCCTCGCCGGGTTCGATGCGGTAGCCCTCGCGCAGTTCGTCCACGCGCCGACCCGACAGCTTGCCGTAGTCCGACTTCTTGCGGACGTCGTAGTACACGTCGCCGCCCGCCGCGTAGGCGAAGCCCTTCTCGATGAGCGTGGCGATCATGTGGTGCATCTCGGCGATGTGCCGCGTGGCGCGCGGGTAGTGGGTCGCGCGCTTGATGTTGTGGTGGTCGGCGAAGCGCAGGTACGCCTCGATGTTGCGCTCGCTCACGCTGGCGTAGTCCACGCCCTCGGCGTTCGCACGCTCGATGATCTTGTCGTCCACGTCGGTGAAGTTGTAGACGTACGTGACCTCGAAGCCGCAGTGCTCGAACCACCGACGCATGACCTCGGCCGACAGCGAGGCCCGGATGTGACCGACGTGCGGCTTGTTCTGCACGGTCATGCCGCACACGTACATGCCGACCTTGCCGGGCGTGACGGGGACGAACTCGCGCTTGTCGCGCGTCAGGGTGTCGTAGATGCGCATGGCCATGGGTGTCCTCGGCGGGCGGTCAGGCGTCGGGGGTCAGCGGCGGCGGAGCGGGTTCGGGGGCGGTCGCGGAGCGCGCCCCCGCCTCGCCCGGGGTTTGGATGCCTTGTTCCATCCAGCGTTGCAGCAGGCGCAGACGGGCCTCGCGCGACAGTCGGGCGGCGTCGCCACCCGGGCGCGCACGCGCGACCACGCGCAGCAGGGCGCCGTCGTTGCCCACGCGCTCGAACCCGATCACGCTGAACGCCTCCACGAGCAGGTCGCGCCACGCCGGGTCGGCGTTGAGCTCGCGCACCACGCCCTCGGTGACACTGAGCACGTGCGCGACGTCCTGCCCCGGGGCCACCGGCAGGTCCACGACCGCGCGGTTCCAGCCGCGGCTGTGGTTGATGACGATCTTCATCTCGCCGTTGGGCACGTGCAGCTCGCGCCCCTGGAAGTCGCGCAGGCGCGTGCTGCGCAGCGTCACGGCCTCCACGGTCGCGGCGAGTCCGTTGACCTCGATGGTGTCGCCCACCACGAACTGGTCCTCGATGAAGATGAACGTGCCCGCGATGACGTCGCGCACCAGGAACTGCGCGCCGAAGCCCAGCGCGGCGCCCAGGATGGAGGCGCCGACGAGCAGCGGCTTCACGTCCCAACCGAAGATCGAGAGCGAATGCACCACCGCGTAGGCCGTGACCACGAACGTCACCGCGTTGCGCAGGATCTGCCCCACCGTGCGCGCACGCTGCACGCCGTGCCCGGTGTCGCGCGCCGCGGCCACGAGCCAGTGCTCGCCGCGCTTGACCAGCAGGAACAGCACGCGCTGCACCACCCAGGCGGTGATGAGCGTGAGCAGCACGCGCGCCAGGGTGACCGCGAGGTCCTCGGGGTCGGGCTGCAGCCACGGCGGCAGCTTCCAGTGGTTCTTCGACGGAGCCGCGAGCAGGAACGCGATCATGGGGACACCTCGGGGGCGCGCGAACGCCGACGGCGACCGCGCGCCCCGCGGATCAGACCAACCCCTCGACGGTGCGACGGTCGAGGCGCTTCACGACCGCGACGAGCAGCTTCACCGTGGCCTCGTAGTCGCGCCGGTCGATGATGCTGATGTGGCTGTGGATGTAGCGCGCCGCCACGCCCATGGAGAGCGTGGGCACACCCTCGCCCGACAGGTGGATGCGACCCGCATCGGTGCCGCCGCGCTCCACGGCCTCGAACTGGAGCGGGATCTTGAGCGACTTCGCGGTGTCCATGACGAGGTCGCGCAGACGGCGGTTCGGGATGCTGGTCGCGTCGTAGATCACCAGCAGCGGCCCACCACCGAGACGCTCGTCGCCCTCGGTGCCCGGCGTGTCGTGCGCGATGCCCACGTCGAGCGCGATGCCCACGTCGGGGCGCACCTTGCTCGAGACGGTCTTGGCTCCGCGCAGGCCGACCTCCTCCTGCACCGTGGCGACCGCGAACAGCGTGTTCGGGTGCTTCTGCCCCACCAGACGACGCGCGGTCTCGGCGGCCATGGCGCAACCGATGCGGTTGTCCCACGCCTTCGCGAGCAGCAGGTTGGGGTTCGCCATCACCGCGAACGACGAGTCGGGCACGATCGGGTCACCGGGGCGGATGTCGAGCTTCTTGCGCACGTCCCAGTCGCTCGTCGCGCCGACGTCGAGGTACATGTCCTTGATCTCGAGCACCTTCTTGCGGTCCTCGTCGCGCAACTCGTGCGGCGGCTTGCTGCCGACCACACCCAGCACGTCGCCGCGTCGCGTCTTGATGATGAGGCGCTGACCCAACACGACGTGGCCCCACCAGCCGCCGAGCGGCAGGAAGCGGACGAAGCCCTCCTTGCTCACGTTGCGCACCATGAAGCCGACCTCGTCGAGGTGACCGGCCAGCATGACGCGCGGCCCCTTGGGGTCGCCGACCTTCTCGCACACGAAGCTGCCGAGCCGGTCCTTCGAGAAGGGTCCGACGTCGGCGAGGTGACGTCGCAGGACCTTCGCGACCTCCTCCTCGTGGCCGGGCACGCCGTGCGCGTCGGTCAGCTCCTTCAGGAACTCCAGGGTGCGGTCCATGATCGGGTCCTCTCCTCGGGTTCGGCCGCGGGGCCGGTTCAGTGCGTGACGCCGTGGCTGCCGGCGTCGGCGCGCGCCATGTCGAGCATGCGTGCGACCAACTGCTCGTAGGTGAGCTTCTTCGCTGCGGCCGCCATGGGCACGAGGCTCGTCGGCGTCATGCCGGGCACGGTGTTGACCTCGAGCACGAACACCTCGTCGTCGTCGTTGAGGCGGAAGTCCACGCGCACCACACCGCGGCAGCCGAGCACCCCGGCGCACTCCACCGCGAGCTCGCGCACGTGACGCGCCAGATCCTTGTCGAGGTCGGCCGGGCAGGTGTACGTGGTCATGCCCTTCGTGTACTTGGCCTTGTAGTCGTAGAACCCGCTCTTGGGCTCGATCTCGACGATGGGGTAGGCCTCCTCGCCCACCACCGCCACCGTGAGCTCGCGCCCCTCGATGTACTGCTCGAGCAGGACCTGCGAGTCGTGACGACCCGCGAGCGCGATGGCGGCGTCGAGTTCGGACGGGCCCTTCACGATCGTGAGGCCCACGGTGGAGCCCTCGGAGTTCGGCTTCACCACGATGGGGTAGCCCCCGAGCTGCTTCACGTCCACGGTGCTGCCGGGCACGCCGGCCTCGAGCACGATCCAGTGGGGCGTGGGGATGGCCTCGCGCTCGAGCACGCGCTTGGTCATGGCCTTGTCCATGGCGAGCGCGCTCGCGAGCACGCCGGAGCCCGTGTACACCTTGCCCGACATCTCGAGCGCGGCCTGCACCACACCGTCCTCGCCGTACTTGCCGTGGAGCGCGATGAACACCACGTCGGCCCCGAGCACCGCGGGCGTCTGCAAGCCGGTCAGCATGGCCGACACGGGCAGCGCCTGGACCGCGGCGAGCGGCCGGGCGGACGACTCCTCCTGCCCGGGCGTGAGCACCGCGCCATCGGCGGCATCCACCGAGGTCGTGTCATGACCGAGGTTGCGCAGCGCCTGCGCCACACCCTGCCCCGTGCGCAGCGAGATCTCGCGCTCGCTCGAGCGCCCACCCATGAGCACCGCGACCTTCATCACGACTCCTTCGTTGTCGGGGACACTGCCGTGCTGCGAGGAACGCGCCGCGCGACCGCGATCACGCGTGTGACCGGCCCGCGCGGGTGAGTCGTTCGACGCAGCGATCGCGACCGAGCAACTCGGCGACGAGCGGCAGTTCGGGGCCGTGCGTGCGCCCGGTCAGGGCCGCACGGACGGGCTGGAACAGGTCCCGCCCCTTCACACCGAGGTCGGCACCCACCTTGCGAATGGCGGATTGAACACCGTCCGCGCGCCACTCCGCAAGCGCACCCAGCGCGGCCGCGGCCGCATCGCACACCTCGCCCGCCCGGGGCGCCTCGAGTGCGGTGACGGCGTCGGGTTCGGGCACGGGAGCATCGTCGAGGAACGGGGCCAGCTCGGGTCCGAGATCGGCGAGCGTGGCGAGGTTGCCGCGCACCGCCGCGAGCACGCGCGAGCGCACCTCGGGGGTCCATCGAGCGGCCGCCTCGGGCAGGAACGCGGGCGCGTCGGCCCCGGCCGCGGCCAGCCAGCCCTCGATCGCGGCCGGCTCGGCGTGGTGCAGCACGTGCGCGTTGGTCCACGCCAGCTTGGCGGCATCGAACACCGAACCGCTGCGCCCCACGCGGTCGAGCGCGAACGACTCGAGCATCTCGGCGCGCGAGAGCAGGTCGCGTTCGTCGCCCGGATGGAACCCGAGCAGTCCCAGATAGGCGAGCAGCGCCTCGGGCACGTAGCCCGCGCGCCGCCAGTCCCCCACCGCGACCGCGGCCTCGCCGGAACGCTTGCTCATCTTGGTGCGATCGGGGTTCAGGATGAGCGGCACGTGCGCGTACACGGGCGGCGCCCACCCGAAGGCGTCCCACAGCATGAGTTGGCGCGGCGTGTTCGCGAGGTGCTCCTCGGCGCGCAGCACGTGCGTGATCGCCATGAGCCGGTCGTCCACCACGCACGCGAAGTTGTAGGTCGGCAGCCCCGACGACCTCAGCAGCACGAAGTCCCCCACCATGCCGGCGGGGAACGTCACGGGGCCGCGCACCGCGTCGTCGAGCGTCCAGTCGCGCTCGCGCACCACGAACCGCACGCTGTGCGCCTCGCCCGCGGCGGCGCGCGCGTCGGACTCATCGGGTGCGAGTCGGCGGCAGCGCCCGTCGTAGTGCGGCGGGCGCCCCGCGGCCTGCGCGGCGACGCGACGCTCGGCGAGCGCGTCGTCGGTGCAGAAGCAGCGGTACGCCAGACCGAGTCCGCGCAGACGATCGGCGTGCTCGCGGTACAGGGCGAGCCGTTCGCTCTGCCGGTACGGACCGTACGGCCCTCCCACGTCGGGGCCCTCGTCCCACGTGAGCCCGAGCCAACGCAGGTCGTCGAGCACGCCTCGCTCGCTCTCGAGGCTCGAGCGTTCGGCGTCGGTGTCCTCGATCCGCAGCACCAACGCGCCGCCGTGGCGGCGGGCGTACAACCAGTTGAAGTACGCGGTCCGGGCCCCGCCGACGTGCAGCCAGCCGGTCGGGCTGGGCGCGAAGCGGACGCGGACGGGTCGGGAGGGGTCGTGGGCCATGTCGCGGGCAGGCTACCAGACCGTGCCCCTCTATATAGGGAGGCTTCAGCGGGACCGTGCACGCTGCAACGGAACGGCCCCGGCGGCGCCGTCGAACGGGCTCTGTCGAGTGGGCCGGTCCGATTGTGGTGGCGGTCGCGGTCGGCGGCTCGCTACCGTTAGGGAGTGGCCACCCCACGGCCGCTTCCCCCTGCCCGCTGGTGCGGGCACTCGTGTCTCGGTCCCTCTCTCTCCCCGAGGACCTCTCCCCTGTTCCCCCACCCGTTCCGTCTCCTGCTCGCAGGACTGCTGTCGGCCGCATGTGCGGTCGGCGCGCAGGCCGCGTGGCCCCCGGACCCGCTCAGCAACGTGCCGATGTGCACCACGGCGTGGAGCTCGCAGGTCTCGGCCGCCGTGCCCGACGGGCGCGGGGGCGCGATCGTGGTGTGGTACGAGGACCGCAACGGCGACTTCGACGTGTTCGCGCGCCGCGTGAACTCCGTGGGCACCATGCTGTGGAGCACCGACGGCGTGAAGGTGTGCCAGGCACCCGCCGGCACCTCGCAGTTGCTCCCCAAGGCGGTGAGCGACGGCGCGGGCGGCATCATCGTGGCGTGGGTGGACGATCGCTCGGGATCGAACACGCTCTGGGCGCAGCGCGTGGACTCGCTCGGCACCTGCCTGTGGGCCAACGCCGGCGTGCTCGTGGCGCAGAACAACACCGCGCTCGTGACCTCGTTCTCGATGGTCGCCGACGGTGCGGGTGGCGCGGTCATCTCGTGGGCCACGCTGGTGAGCGGCCTCTCGAGCGACATCTACTCGCAGCGACTCAACGCCGCCGGCGCCGCGCAGTGGGGCGTGCGCGGGGCGAGCACGTGCACCGATGCGTTCGATCAGTACCGTCCGCAGGTGATCCGCCGCGGCTCGGGCACGTTCGTGGTGGTGTGGGAGGACGTGCGGCGCACGTTCCGCACCGACCTCTACGGCCAGTCGTACACCACGACCGGCACCGCGCAGTGGACGCGCGACGGGCTCGCGCTGGTGACCTCGGCCGACAACGCGTTCAATCCCATGGCCGTGGCGACCGCGACCGGCGACTTCCACGTGTTCTGGGACGCCGACTCGCTCGGCGTGGGACAGGTGCGCGGTCAGCGCTACAACACCAACGGCGCACCGCTGTGGGCCCCGTTCGGTCTCGAGATGTTCATGCCCGGCTACACCGGTCTGGCCGCGGTGGCCAGCGACGACTCGTCGGGCGCCTATCTGGTGATGAACTGCCCCGACACGGTGAGCAACACGCTGACGGTGCGCGCCCAGCGCGTGCGCCCCGACGGCCTGCGCCTGTTCACCGCGCGCGGCAAGCGCCTGTGCGCCGCCGCCTCGAACCAGTTGCAGGCGGTCGCGGCCCCCGACGGCGTGGGCGGACTGCTCGTGGCGTGGTTCGACGACCAGCGCCAGATCGGCGTGCTCACCGACGTGTTCGCGCAGCGCGTCTCGCGTCTGGGTGTCATGCAGTGGGCCAAGGGCGGACTCCCCGTGAGCCGTGCGCCCAACGCCGGCGCGGGGCTCGCACTCGCTCCCGCGCTCACGAACGGCGCCATCCTGGCGTGGAGCGACACACGAACCTCGGCCTCACCCGACGTGTACGTGCAGGGTGTGGACGAGCAGGGCCGACTCGGTTCGGGTCTGGGCGTGGAGCCACCCGCGACGCCCACCGCGATCGCGCTCGCGCCGCCGTCGCCGAACCCCGCTCCGGGTGGGCGGGTGCGCCTGGCCTTCACGCTGTCGCAGGCCGAGGACGTCACGCTCGACGTGGTGGACCCGAGCGGCCGCAGGGTCTCGCGCCTCGAGAACGGCGTGCGCGGTCCGGGTACGCACGTGGTGACGTGGGACGGTCTCGTGGAGGGACGACGGGTGCCGCCGGGGATCTACCTGGTGCAGCTCGTCACCGCCTCGCGCCGCGAGACGCGACGCCTCGTCCTTCTCTGAACCGACCGCGAACCGCGGTCAGTCCATCTCGACGAGCGCCACCGCCATCGCGGCCAACCCCTCGTGGCGACCGATCGCCCCGAGCGTCTCGTTCGTCGTCGCCTTGACGCTGATGCGCTTCGCGTCCACGCCCAGCGCCTTCGCGATGTTGGCGCACATGGCCTCGCGGTGCGGCGCGATCTTGGGGGCCTCGGCCACCATCATGACGTCCACGTTGCCCACGCGCGCACCGGCCTTGGCGAGCAACCCGGCGATGAGCTCGAGCAGGTGCAGGCTCGAGACGTCCTTCCACTTGCGGGAGCCCGGCGGGAAGTGCTGACCGAGGTCGCCCAGCGCGGCCGCGCCCAGCAGCGCGTCACCGACCGCGTGCGAGAGCACGTCGGCGTCGCTGTGACCCTCGAGCCCCCACTCGCTCTCGAAGCGCACACCGCCCAGCACCAACGGACGCCCCGCCTGCACACGATGCACGTCGTACCCCATGCCCACACGGATGCTCATGAGTCCTCCCGGACCGTCGTCGTGGCCGCGCGGTGCGCGAGCCAGGCCTCGGCCAGCGCGAGGTCGCCGGCCGTCGTGATCTTGAAGTTCAACGGGTCGCCCAGCGCCAACCGCACCGGGTGCCCCAACCACTCCACCAGCGCGGCATCGTCGGTCGCCAACTCGGTGGCGTCGCGATGCGCGCGCTCCAACCAATCGCGGCGGAACGCCTGCGGCGTCTGCGCCGCCCACAACCCCGCACGCGGCACGGTGCCGGTGATGAGACCGAGCGTGCCCTGCTTGAGCGTGTCGGCCTGCGGTATCGCGGCGATCGCGGCACCGTGCTCGACCGCCTCGGCGATCGTGCGCGCCACCACCTCGGGCGTGACGAGCGCACGCGCGGCGTCGTGCACCGCCACGTGCGTCACGCCCTCGGGCACCACGTGCAGACCACGCCCCACCGAATGCTGGCGCTCGTCGCCGCCCTCGGTCCACGCCACCACCTTGTGCGCGGCGTGACCCGACGCCGACAGCAGTTCGCGCAACGTGCGCACGGGACCCACCACCACGATGTCGTCCACCGCGTCGCAACGCTGCAGCGCCTCGAGGCTCCACGAGAACAGCGGGCGCCCCGCGAGCGGCACGAACGCCTTGGGCAGATCGGCGCCCAGACGCGTGCCGCGACCGGCGCACAGCAGGATCGCGCACGTGCGCACGGTCGCGCTCATTCGGCGACCTCGGCCACGCGCCCGCGCGTCATGCGCACGAGCTCGTCGGCGGTGAGTCGGAACAGCGAGTTCGGGTGCCCGGCGGCGGCCCACAGCGCATCGAACGTGAGCAGACGCGCCTCGACCACGGTGTCGAGCGGTTGCGCGTGACCGAGCGGCGGGATGCCACCGATGGCGAACCCCGTCACCTCGCGCACGAATCGCGGGTTGCCCATGGCGACGGGCTCGCCCACGGTGGCCGCGAGCCGCGACTCGCTCACGCGATCGCCGCCGCTCGCCACGACCAGCACGGCGCGTCCGCTCTCGGTGCCGCGGAACACGAGCGACTTCACGATGCGGTCGCTCGTGCAGCCCACCGCCTCGGCGGCGGCCGCCGCGGTGCGCACCGGCACCTCGAGCTCGATCACGGTGTTGTCGAAGCCGCCCGCACGCAACGCGTCCTGCACGCGCTGCGCGGCCTCCGACAACGAACGCGCCTCGGATGCGCTCACGATGCGTCCCCCGGACGTCCCTCGTCGGGCTCGTGCGACGCCGCACCCGCGGTCGCCGCGGCGCGCGCCCGCGCGGCCTGCACCATGCGCTCGACCGGACGCAGCTCGGCGCGCGACGCGGCCGATTCGGGGCGCGGCGTCTCGACCTTCTCGCCCAGCAACTGCTCGCAGGCCTCGCGCAGCGTGGCGAGCGGGACCAGCTCGAGCCGCGTGCCCTCGGCGTCGGCGGCCTGCGCGCGCGGGAATCCGACGCGCGCGAACCCCATCTGCGCGGCCTCGCGCACGCGCGCGTCGATGCGCGAGACGCGGCGCAACTCGCCCGACAGGCTCACCTCGCCCAGCGCGAGCGTGCGCGCGAGCACGGGACGACTGCGGAAGCTCGACGCGATCGCCAGCGCCACACCGAGGTCGGCGCCGGGGTCGTCGAGCTTGAAGCCACCGGTGACGGTCACGAACACGTCGTGCTTGCCCATGCGCAGTCCCACGCGCCGCTCGAGCACCGCGAGCAGCACCGACAAGCGACGCGGGTCGTAGCCGCTCGTGACGCGCTGCGGCGTGCCGTAGAACGAGGTGCTCACCAGCGCCTGCACCTCGACCAGCAAGGGACGTGCGCCCTCGAGGCTCGCCACCACGGCCACACCGGGCACGTCGCGCGCGCCGTCCGACAGGAACGCCTCGCTGGGGTTGGCCACCTCGCGCAGACCGCTGTCGAGCATCTCGAACACGCCGAGCTCGTGCGTGCTGCCGAAACGGTTCTTCGCGGCGCGCAGCACGCGGTAGTGCTGGTAGCGCTCGCCCTCCAGATAGAGCACCGCGTCCACCATGTGCTCGAGCACGCGAGGACCGGCCACCGCGCCGTCCTTGGTGACGTGCCCGACCAGGAACACGGGCGTGCGCGACGCCTTGGCGTAGTGCAGCAGCGCCAACCCGCACTCGCGCACCTGCGTGACGGTGCCGGGCCCGCCCTCGAGGTCGCCGCGCGACAGCGTCTGGATGGAGTCCGCGATGAGGCAGTCGGGCTGCAGCGTGGCCGCGGTCTCGAGCACGGTCTCGAGGTCGGTCTCGCACAGGATGAGCAGCTTCCCGGGCACGTCGCCCAGACGCGCGGCGCGCAGGCGGATCTGCTGCTCGCTCTCCTCGCCCGAGACGTACAGCACCGTGCGCCCGTCGGCGGCGAACGCGCGCGCGAGCTGCAGCAGCAGCGTGCTCTTGCCGATCCCGGGGTCCCCTCCCACCAGCAGCAGCGAGCCCGGCACGATGCCGCCGCCCAGCACGCGATCGAGCTCGCGCATGCCGGTGCTGGTGCGCTCGGTGGACTCCAGCGCGACCTCGGCGAGCGGCACCGGTCCGGTCGGACGGTCGGCGCCCTGCGGCACCCAGCGACGCCCCCCGCCCGTGCGCCCCGCGGGAGCCCCCGCGGGCGGTGCGCTGGCGGCGGTGTTCCATGCGCCGCACGACGGGCAATGCCCGAACCAGCGCGCCTGCTCGTTACCGCAGGCACTGCAGAAGAACGATTCCTTGGTGGCCTTCGCGGCCTTGCGACTCGGCTTCATGCGACTCTCGTGCGGGGCGGGTGCGACGCTTCAACGACGGACGACGGGGCCGAACGCGTCGGCTAGAACACGCTCAGGTTGAGGTACTTCTTCGGGTTCTTCTTGATGTCGGCGATGAGCGCGCGCAGCTCGATCACCGACGCCTTGGCATCCTCGTACAGCTTGGGGTCGTTCACGATGCGCCCCAGCGTGCCGTCGCCACGGTCCACCTTCTCCGAGACGGACTGCATCACGGCGCGCAACGAATCCAGCCGCGTCGTGAGCCGGTCGAGCCCGGCGGCCGAACGCTCGAACGAATCGATCGTGCGCCCCAGCTGGGCCTCGCGGTCGGCGGTGAGTCGTCGCGTCGCTCCGGCCGTGGCGCGCAGGTCGCTCAACGTGGCTTTGAGCGCGGCGCGGTTCTCGGACACCGCCAGACGCAGTTCCTCGCTGGTGTCGCGGAAGTTGGTGAGCGTGCGATCGAGGTTGCCGTTGCGCTCCATGATGGCGGCGACGTTCGAGAGCTGAGCGGCGAGCGCGTTGAGCGCGTCGATGGTGCCGCCCACCTCGGCCATCACCTCGGGCACGCCCTTCTCGTACACGCCCGGGATGGTGTCGCGTTCGGTGTACGGCGTACCGCCCTCGATGAGGTCCACCGCGACCACCTTCTCGCCCATGAGCCCCACGTTGCGCACCGCGACCACCGAGCGGTCGGTGATCACGATGTCGTCGGTGACCTGAAGGGTCACCACGACCCGGTGCCCCACCAGCTGCATCGAGGCCACGTTGCCCTTGCGCAGCCCGTTCACCTGCACCTCGTCGCTGGTGGCGAGCCCGCCGGTCTGCGGGAACGCCACGCGCCACGTGTGGATCCTGCGCGCGAGCGTGAGCTCCTTGAGCCACGTCACGCCCCACAACGTCACGACGAGCGCGACGAGGACGGTGATGCCCACCTGGATCTCGGTCCTGCGACTCACGGAGGATTCCTTTCGTCGCGGCACCCGCCCAGCGGGTGCCGTTCCCTGCGCACATCCTACACCGCCTGCAGCGGCCCCTCGCTGTTGCCCTCGATGAACTGCCGGACGACCGGATCCGCCGTCTCGCGCGCCTCGGAGGTGGTCCCCGAGAACACCACGCGGCCCTCGTGCAGCATGGCGATGCGGTCGCCCACGGTCCACGCGCTGTGCAGGTCGTGGGTGACCACGATCGAGGTCACGCCGATGCGCGCCTGCAGCGAGCGGATGAGTCGGTTGATGACGTCGGACATGATCGGATCGAGCCCGGTCGTGGGCTCGTCGTACAGGATGTAGGCCGGGTCCATGGCGATCGCGCGCGCCAACCCGACGCGCTTGCGCATCCCACCCGAGAGCGAGGCCGGCTTCATGTCCTCGATGCCCGGCAACCCCACCCACTCCAGACGCTCCGCCACGCGGGCGCGGATGGCGGCCTCGTCCATGTTCGTGTGCTCGCGCATGGGCAGCGCCACGTTCTCGCCCACCGACAACGAGTCGAACAGGGCCGAACCCTGGAACAGCATGCCGAAGCGCTTGCGCACCTCGTTGAGGTCGCGCTCGTGCAGGCCGGTCATGACCTGCCCGTCCACCTCGATGGTGCCCTCGTCGGGCTGCATGAGCCCGATGATGTGCTTGAGCAGCACGCTCTTGCCCGTCCCGCTGCGCCCCAGCACGACCAGCGTGCAGCCGGTGGGCACGTCGAGGTCCACGCCGTCCAGCACCTGACGGCGACCGAGCCGCTTGCGCAGTCCACGGATGCGGATCATGCCGGGAAGATGAACCGGAAGAGCACGTGCGCGAGCACGTAGTCGTTGATGAGCACCAGCACGCACGACGACACGACCGCGCGCGTGGTGGCGATGCCCACGCCCTCGGCGCCGCCCTCGGTGCGGAACCCGTGGTAGCAACCCATCCACGCGATGATCCCGCCGAAGACGAACGACTTGATGAGCCCCGAGAACAGGTCCTTGAGGTAGAAGAAGTCCTTGAGCCCGGTCACGTAGGTCTGGGTGGTCACCCCGATGCTGGTCACGGCCACGACGTAGCCGCCGAAGATGGCGACCGCGTTGGCCAGCATGGTGAGCACGGGCAGCATGAGCACCGCCGCGACGACGCGCGGCACCACGAGGTAGCGCACCGGGTTGATCGCCATCGCCTCGAGCGCGTCCACCTGCTCGGTGACGCGCATGGTGCCGAGTTCGGCGGCGATGGCCGCACCCACGCGGCCGCCCACGATGAGCGCGGTCAGCACGGGGCCCAGCTCGATGATGACCGAGCGCAGGATGACCGAACCGATGTACTTGAGCGGGACGACGTTCGAGAACTGGTAGGCGGCCTGCACCGCGGCCACCGCGCCCGTGAACAGGCTCACGATGAACACCAGCGCGAGCGACTGCACGCCGATGGCGTGCGCCTGCTCCATGACGAGCCGCGGCGCCGCCAGACCTCGCCCGAGCTGACGGAACGTGTCGAGCATGAGCATGGCGATGCGGCCGATCTCGGCGATCGCGTCGGCGAGACGGTGCTGCACGTACCCCATCCCACGCACCGGCAGGCTGTCGTGGTGCGAGGTCATGGTCAGAAGCCCGATTCGGTCTCGCCCGTCATGACGGGGCTGTAGGGCACGAACTTGGTGTACTCGCGCAGGAACGTGAGGTCCACGTCGTCCACCGGACCGTTGCGCTGCTTGGCGATGATGATCTGCGCCTTGCCGGGCTCCGGCGTGTCGGGCTTGTACACGACCTCGCGGTACACGAACAGCACCACGTCGGCGTCCTGCTCGATCGAGCCCGACTCGCGCAGGTCGGAGAGCTGCGGCCGACCGCCACCACCGCGCTGCTCGACGGCGCGCGACAGCTGCGAGAGCGCGATGACCGGCACACCGAGCTCCTTGGCGAGCGCCTTGAGGCCACGCGAGATCTGCGAGATCTCCTGCACGCGGTTCTCGGCCGGCATGCTGGAGCGCATGAGCTGGAGGTAGTCGATCACGATGAGCCCGAGCCGACCCTCGGACTTGAGGCGACGGCACTTGGCGCGGATCTCGAGCACCGACTGCGCGGGCGAGTCGTCGATCATGATGGGCGCTTCGTTCAGGATGCCGGCGCCGGTCGTGAGCCGCGGCCAGTCCTGATTGCTCAGGAAGCCGGTGCGCACGTTGTGCATGTTGACCTCGGCGGCCGAGCACAACATACGCATGGCGAGCTGCTCCTTGCTCATTTCGAGCGAGAACACCGCCACGGGGATCTTGTGCCGGATGGCGGCGTTCTCGGCCATGTTCATGACCGCGGAGGTCTTGCCCATGGCGGGGCGCCCGGCCAGGATGACGAGGTCGCCCGGCTGCCAACCGCTGGTGAGCTTGTCGAGGTCGTCCCAGCCGCTCGGCACGCCCGTGACCATCGTCTTGCGCTGGAACAGCTGCTCGATGCTGGTCATGGTGGGCTTGAGCAGGTCCCGGATGGGCGTGAAGCCCGCGCGCACGCGATCGTCGGTGATCCGGAAGATGCGCGCCTCGGAACGATCGAGGATCTCGGCGGTGTCGTCGGCGCCGGCGTAGCACTCCTGCTGGATCTCGCCGGTGGCCTTGATGAGCTGACGCAGCACGCCCTTGCTGTGCACGATGCGCAGGTGCTGTTCGATGTTCGCGGCGGTCGTGGCGTAGTCCATGATCTGCGCCAGGAACCCCGCGCCGCCCACCGCCTCGAAGTCGCCGCGCTTCTTGAGCTCCTCGGACACCGTGATGAGGTCCGCCGGCGTGTTCGAGTTGTACAGCGCCACGATGGCGTCGAACAGCTTGGAGTGCGCCGTGCGGTAGAACGAGGACGAGTCCTCGACCATCTCGATCGCGCGCCCGATGGCGGAGGGATCGAGCATCATGGCCGCGAGCACCGAGCGCTCGGCGTCGAGGGCCTGCGGCGGCGTGAGTCCCGGCGAAGCCACCGGGCGTTCGAGATCGGACATCGTGTTCCCTTCCCGCGCGCGCACGCGCGGTTCGAATCGGTTCAGTCGGCGAGGTATTCCTGGGCGAGGCGCTGCAGGTCCTCCCACACCGGTCGCTTCGCGCTGGGGCTGCGCAGGCAGTACGCGGGGTGGTAGGTGACGATGAGCTTGGCGCCGCGCCAGCGGTAGGTCTTGCCTCGCATGTTGGCGATGGTGGTGTTCTTGACCTGCAGCAGCAGGTCGGCCGCGAATTTGCCGAGGCAGCAGATGACGCGCGGCTGCAGGGCCTCGAGCTGCCGCAGCAGGTACGGCGAGCACGCGGCGATCTCGTCGGGCGCGGGATTGCGGTTCTCGGGCGGGCGGCACTTGAGCACGTTGACGATGTACACGTGCTCGCGATCGAGCTTCACGCCGGGGATGAGCTGCTTCTCGTCCATGGCGGCGATCATGCGCGTGAGCAGTTCGCCGGCCTTGCCCACGAACGGCTCGCCACGCTCGTCCTCGTCGGCGCCCGGGGCCTCGCCCACGAACACGATGCCGCTGCGCGCCGAGCCCACGCCGGGCACGGCGTTCGTGCGCGTCTCGCACAGACCGCACTTGCGGCACGCGGCCGCTTCGGTCGCCACGGCGTCGAGCACGGGCAGCGAGCGCTCGTGCAGGCCGTCGCGCCCGCCGCCGATCGCGGACGGGAACAGGGCCTCGGTGAAGGGCGGCAGCACGATGTCGTCCACGGGACGTTCCCCCACGATGGCGCGGATGGCGGCGAGGCCCGACGCGAGGTCCTTCGCGGGTGCGGGCGCGGGTGCGGAGGCCGCGGCGGCGGGCGCGGCGGGTGCGGCAGGTGCGACGGAGGCGGCGGCCGCAGGCGCGGCGGCAGGTGCGGGTGCGCTCGGCGCGCGACGCGCGGGTGCGGGTGCGGGTGCGGGTGCGGCCGGCACGAACCCGTGCGTCACCGCCGGTGCGGTGGCCAAGGGTTCCTCGGGCGCCCCCGCGCGCAGCGTGCGGCGTGCGCGCGCGAGTCCGGCGGCGAGCAGGTCGGCGGTGCTGCTGCCCCGCTCGCGCTCGAGTCGGCGGCGCAGTGCGCGCGCGACGTCGGCGGCCTCGGTGCGCAGCTCGTCGCTCATCGCTTCCCCGTGCGCGCGCGGCCCTTCGCCGTCGCGGGCTTGCGGGTCCTGGCGCGGCGCGGGGCCGGTGCGGACGCGATCGCGAGCGACGGCGCGGTGCGACCCCGCAGCTCGAGCACGCGGTCGAGGATGCGCTCGGCCACCTCGCGCTTGCTCGTCTCGGGCACCTCGACGGCACTGCGGCGCTCGACCAGCGTGACCTGGTTGGTCTCGCCACCGATCCCGCGCTCGGGCGAGTTGAGCACCACGAGGTCGGCGTTCTTGGCGGCCAGCTTGCGACGCGCGTTGGCGACGCCGTCGTCGGTCTCGAGCGCGAAGCCCACCACGACCTGCCCCGCGGGCTTGGCCGCACCCAACCCGGCGAGGATGTCGGGGTTGGGCGTGAACGTGACCGTGAGCGGCGAGCCGTCGCGCTTGAGCTTGGCGGTCGAGACGCGCGCGGGCCGATAGTCGGCGACCGCCGCGGCCATGATGACGACGTCGGCCTCGGTCGCGGGCGCCTGCATGGCGCGCTGCATCTGCACCGCGGTCGTCACCCCCACCACCTGAACGCCGTGCGGCGGCTCCACGCTGGTGGGACCGGCGACCACGGTGACCTCGGCGCCGCGATCGCGCGCGGCTTCGGCGAGCGCGAACCCCATGCGACCACTCGAGCGGTTGGTGAGCACGCGCACGGGATCGAGCGGCTCCTCGGTGCGACCCGCCCCGATGAGCACGCGCATGCCCTTCATGCTGCTGCGCACGCGCAACGCCTCGTCGGTGGCGTCCACGATCGCCGCGACGTCGGCGAGACGACCGGGCCCGGCGAGGCCCGAGGCGAGCGGGCCGGAGTCGGGGCCCACGAACCGGAACCCGCGCGCGCGCAGCGTGCGCACGTTGGCCTGCGTGGCGGCCGAGCGCCACATCTGCAGATCCATGGCCGGTGCGATGAGCACCGGGGCCGGCGTGGCGAGCACCAGTGCGGTGAGCGCGTCGGGCGCCTCGCCGTGGACGAGACGCGCCATGAGGTCGGCGGTGGCCGGCGCGATCACCACCGCGTCGGCCGCCTCGGCCACGTCCACGTGCTCGACGTGACCGCGCACGCGAGCGGCCGACTCGAGCGGGAGCGAGAACCGCGGCGCCTGGTCGCCCCAGAGTTCGGTGACGACCGGGTTGCCCGTGAGCGCCTGGAACGTGAGCGGCGTGACGAACTCGCACGCCGCACGCGTCATCACCACCACGACGGTCGCGCCGCGGTCACGGAGTCGCCGGACGAGTTCGCAGGCCTTGTAGGCCGCGATCCCGCCCGAGACGCCGACCACCACGACGCGGTCGCGGAGCACGGCTCACTCGTTCGGCGTGTCGGGCGTCGGCTCGGCCGGAGCCTCGGCGAGACCTTCGACCATGCCCTCGACCATGCCTTCGGCCGGCGGCGCCATGAGGGCGTTCGGGTCCTCGAAGTAGTACGGCACGTCGTCGCTGATGACGCGACCGAGCGCCACGGCGGTGACCTTGCCCGGCAGCGTCTCGCCGCTGCGACGGACCCAGTCGTTCAGCCGGCGCGCCTCGCGGGCGGCCACGATGGACAGCTCGTACTTGCTCTTGCCCGGGGGCGGGACGAGGGACGACAGCTTCATGCGATCTCCTGCGGTTCGGGTCGGTGAACGGCCGCGCGACGCACCCGTGGGCGCCGCACGCGTGGAGCGTGATGGAAGGTCAGCGGACCGGCCGGCGCCGTGCGCGCGCGAGCGCGGCGTCGTGGATGTCGAGCAGCTGGTGCTGCGCGACCTCGAGTCGGTCGTTCATGAGCACGTAGTCGTAGTGCACCCACTGGGCGATCTCGCCGGGCGCGTTGCGCAGCCGCTGCTCGATCACCTCGGGGTCGTCGGTGGCACGCGTCCGCAGTCGCGCGCGCAGCGCGTCGAGCGAGGGCGGGTACACGAACACGCTCACGGCGTCGGGCAGCACGCGGCGCAGGCTGGCACCGCCCTGCACGTCCACGTCGAGCACCACGACGCGGCCCGCGGCCACGCGCGCCTCGACCTCGGAGCGCAGCGTGCCGTACAGGTTGCCGTGCACCTCGGCCCACTCCAGGAACTCGCCCGCATCGCGGCGCGTCACGAACTCGTCGCGCGACAGGAAGAAGTACTCGCGGCCCTCGACCTCGTTGCTTCGGCGCGGGCGCGTGGTGGCCGAGACCGAGAACGTGCAGTCGGGGCGCTGCGCGAACAGGTGCGCGAGCAGCGTGCCCTTGCCGGCGCCCGAGGGGCCCGACAGCACCAGCACGAACCCCGGGGCCGCGCCACGCGCGGGCGCACCGGCCAGACCGGCACCGCCGAGCGCGGCAGGAGCCGGGATCGGGGCGGACGCGGCAGGCGTGCGGGCGGGCGTGGCGGCGAGGGTGGCGGTCATTCGGCGTTCTGCACCTGTTCGCGGATGCGCTCGATCTCCTCCTTCATGACGATCACCGCGCGGCCGATCTCGACGTCGTTGGCCTTGGAGCCGATCGTGTTGGCCTCGCGGTTCATCTCCTGCAGGAGGAAGTTCAGCTTGCGGCCCGCCAGTTCGGTCCCCTCGATGAGGTGCTGGAACTGCTCGAGGTGCGCGGACAGACGCACGCACTCCTCGGTGCAGTCGAGGCGGTCGGCGAGCAGCGCGACCTCCTGCGCGATGCGCACCGGGTCCATCTCGAGGTCGCCGAGCAGCGGCTTGATGCGCGCGACCATGCGCTCCTTGGCCTCGAGCGGGCGCAGCGGGGCACGCTCCACGACGCGGTCGAGTTCGGTGCGGATGACGCGCAGACGGTGCTCGAAGTCGCGCGCCAGGGCCTGCCCCTCGCGGTCCTTCATGAGCGTCATGTTGTCGCACGCGCGCGCCACGACCTGCTCGAGGATGGCCCAGCTCTCCTCGTCGGACATGGCGGTGTGCTCCCACGTGAACAGGTCGGGCAGACCGGCCACCGTGGCGAGGTCCACGTCGCCCGACAGGTTGTAGCGGGCCTTGAGGTCGCTCATGAGGTCCACGTAGCGCCGCGCGACGGCGTCGTTCAGCTTGAGCACCTCACCGCGCTCCCCCGCACCGCTCCACGAGATGGTGAGGTTGAACTTGCCGCGCGAGTAGCGGTCCTGCACGACGCGACGGATCTGCTCCTCGAAGAGCATCGCCACCTTGGGGCCGCGCAGCGACACCTCGCAGAAGCGATGGTTGACCGAGCGGATCTCGGCGGTCACGCGCTGTCCCGCGCGCTCGACTTCGGCCGAGCCGTAGCCCGTCATGCTGCGGATCATCCGGCGGTCCTCCGGTGGGTGGGTTGCGGACCGGACAAGGTAGGCGAGCGGGGCCGGTCGAGTCAACGGAGCCGCCCGAATGACAACGGGTTGCGGGATTTCCG
>JBEGJG010000003.1:29474-30161 GCA_041184705.1 Candidatus Eiseniibacteriota bacterium | reverse complement strand
GAGTTCGAACCGACGCGGGCGTGCGAACGCACCGGCCGCGGCGAACGAGAGCGTGGCGGGCGGCACGACCAGGCGATCGCCGTCCTCCAGCATGGGGTTACCCGCGAGGTCGCCGGTGAGCTCGAACACCGGCGTGTCCACGCGCTGCTCACGACCGTCGAGCGCGATCCGGCGCACGTTGCGGCGCGAGGCCCCGTCCAGCGGCCCGGCCTGCGACAGGATCTCGCTCGCGCGCGTCACCGGCGTGGCGTCGTACGCCCCCGGCGACTTCACCTCGCCCGAGACGTAGACCTTGAATCGCCGCATGCGCGCGATCCCCACCTCGACGTTGACACCGCGATAGACCTCGCCCATGCGCGCCACGATGGCGCGCCGGACGTCGGCCAGCGTGCGGCCGGCGACCCGCATGGACTCCAACTGCGGTAGGTGTACGCGGCCCTCGGCGTCCACGTCGAGCGACGAGGTGCGCGCGACGCGCCCCCACAGCCGCAGCGTCAACATGTCGCCGGGCCCCATCCGGTAGGTCTCGGGGTCGATCGCGCCCGGCTGCGCCACGACCTCGGGCGCGATGCCCTGACGGTCCACGACCGTGGGCGAGATGCCCGACCACACGCCCGGGCCCACCGCATCGCGCATGCGCGACTCGGAGTCGAGCGACTGCGCGCGAACCGGCCCCGCGAGCACCAG
>JBEGJG010000003.1:23892-29430 GCA_041184705.1 Candidatus Eiseniibacteriota bacterium | reverse complement strand
TCACGAACGGACCTCCTTGAGCACCTTGCGCTGACCGTACATGCGCTCGTAGTAGGCGCGGAACTCGCCCTGCTTGATGGGCCGCCACCAACCCTCGTTCGCGCGGAACCACTCCACCGTGCTGCGGATGCCGTCCTCGAACGACACGCGGGGCCGCCAACCGGTGACGCGCGTGAGCTTGCTCGAGTCCACCGCGTAGCGACGATCGTGACCCGGACGGTCCTCGACGTGGCGCACGAGCGTGGTGGGCTTGCCCAGCAGCGTCAGGAGCGTGCTCGTGATGGTGAGCACGTCGAGCTCGTGCTGCGCGCCGATGTTGAACGTCTCGCCCTCGATGCCGGGGAACGTGAGCAGCGTGAGCAGCGCGTCGCAGTGGTCGTCCACGTGCAACCAGTCGCGCTTGTTGCGGCCGTGCCCGTACACGGGCAGCGGCTCGTCGTCGATCGCGTTGGTCACGAACAGCGGCACGAGCTTCTCCGGGTACTGGCGCGGGCCGTAGTTGTTCGAGCAGCGCGTCACCACCACGGGCAACCCGTAGGTGCACCAGTAGGCGTAGGCCAACCGGTCGCCGCCCGCCTTGCTCGCGGCGTAGGGCGAGCGCGGGTTGAGCGGCCACTCCTCGGTGGAGTGCCCCTCGAGCACTTCGCCGTACACCTCGTCGGTCGAGACCTGGATGAAGCGCTTCACCCCGACGCGACGCGCCTCCTCGGCGAGCACGAACACGCCGTACACGTCGGTCTGGATGAACTCGCCCGGCGTCTCGATGGAACGGTCCACGTGCGACTCGGCCGCGAAGTTGAGCACGAAGTCGCAGCCCGCCATGGCACGCGCCACGGCCTCGGGGTCGCGGATGTCGCCGTGCACGAACGTCAGCCGGTCGGCCGGGACCCCGTCGAGGTTCTCGCGGCGCCCGGCGTAGGTGAGCGCGTCGAGCACCACGACGTGCGCGTCGGGATGCTGCGCGACCAGACGATGGACGAAGTTGGCACCGATGAAGCCGGCGCCGCCGGTCACGAGGACGCGGCTGCGGCCGAGGGCGAGCGGAGCGGTCATGAGGGCCTTCGGGCGATGACGTTGAGGTTGACGGGGAACTTCTCGTCGGCGAAGCACTTGCGCTCGACCGACACGATCTCGTATCCGGCCTCGCGCAACTCGGCCTCGACCGAGGCGGCCGAGAACACGTCCTTGTGCAACTGCTCGGGCGCGTTCCACGCCACCGGATCACCGTGCGTGAAGCGGTAGATCTCGTCGAGGTCGAACACCGGTCCGAGCAGGCCCGGCGAACGGTTCACGTAGGCGGTGGCGACGGCGTCGAAATCGGGGATCCAGTACAGCTTCAGCTCGCCGCCGGGCTTGAGCACCCGGAACCACTCACGGATCGCGGAACGGCGCTCGTGACGGAACAGGTGCTCGTACACCGCCTCGAGCCGGATCTCGTCGGCGGTGGAGTCGCCGAACCCCTCGAGTCGCGTCACGTCCGAGACCATGTCGGTCGCCGGGGTGGGCACGAGGTCGATGTTCACGTAGCCCTCGAGCCGCTTGTTCCCGCACCCGAGGTGGAGCCGCAGCGGCGAGGGGAACGTCTGGAGCGTCGTCCCCTTGCCCGCACGCGGGCGGGGGCACACGAAGACGCCCCCGCGGGCCCGGAAGACCTCGAGACCGAGCACCGCGAGAGCGCCTCGGATGAGACCCTTCATGCGCGACGGCCACCCTTCGCACCGCGACGGGCGACGGCCTTGGGCTTGCGTGCGGCCTTGGCCTTACCGGCCTTCGGAGCCGCCGGCCGACCACGGCCCACACCGACGTAGCGGAAGCCGGCCGACTCGACCTCCTCGGGCACGTAGATGTTGCGCAGGTCGCAGAACAACGGCTGCTTCATGACGCGCTTGAGGCGCGACAGGTTCATGCCGCGGAACTCGTTCCACTCGGTCACGATCGCGAGCGCGTGCGCACCGCGTGCGGCGTCGTACGCGTCGGCGGCCAGCTCGACCCCGCGCATCTCGGGCAGCGGCTCGGCCTTCTCCATGGCGATGGGGTCGAACGCGACCACCTTGACGCCGCGACGCTTGAGACCCGCGATGATGTGCAGCGCAGGCGCGGCACGCATGTCGTCGGTGTTCGGCTTGAACGACAGACCCAGCACGGCGACCTTCTTGCCGCGGGCGGTGCCCAGCCCGGCGCAGATCTTGTCGATCATGATGTCCATCTGGTTCTCGTTGGCCGCGATGACCGCGTCCACGATGCCGCTCTTCACCTTGGCCTGGCGCGCGAACGCCGACAGCGCGAGCGTGTCCTTGGGGAAGCAGCTGCCGCCGTAGCCCGGGCCCGCGTGCAGGAACTTCGAGCCGATGCGGCGGTCCATGCCGATGCCCTTGGCGACCGTCTTCACGTCGGCGCCCAGCGCCTCGCACAGGTTCGCCATCTCGTTGATGTACGAGATCTTCATGGCGAGGAAGCAGTTCGAGGCGTACTTGATGAGCTCGGCCGACTCGAGCCCGGTGACCACCATGGGGGTCTCGAGCAGGAACAGCGGCTCGTGGATCTTGCGCAGGATGTGCACGGCCTTCTTCGACTCGGCGCCGATCACGACGCGGTCGGGGCGCATGGTGGTCTCGATCGCCGAACCCTCGCGCAGGAACTCGGGGTTCGAGGCGACGTCGAACTCGGCGCCCTTCTTGGCGAACTTGCGCATGTAGTGGCCGAGGTCGCGCGCGGTGCCGACGGGCGCGGTGCTCTTCTGGACCACCAGCTTGTAGCCGTTCAGGTTCTGCGCGACCACCTTGGCGACCGCGTAGATCGCGCTCGTGTCGGCGCTACCGTCGGCGCGCGGCGGGGTGCCGACGGTGATGAACACCACCTTGCTCTGACGCACGCTGCCCGCGAGGTCGCTCGAGAACCGCAGACGGCCCTCGTTGCAGTTGCGGGCCACGATCTCGGGAAGCCCGGGCTCGAAGAACGGCAGCTCGAGGGCCTTCATGCGCTCGACCTTGGCGGCGTCGTTGTCCACGCACACCACGTTGTTGCCGAAGTCGGCCAGGCAGGCACCGGTGACCAGACCGACGTAGCCGGCGCCCACGATGGTGATGTCGTACATGTCTTCCGAGTCCTTTCGGGATGGGTCAGGCAGAAGATGGGAACAACACGGCGGCGACCGGCCCCGATTGGGAACGGCCTCTCGACGGGGAACCACTTCTAACCGCGTCAAGGTAGGCCGCCCCCTCGCCGGGGTCAACCGACGCACCCGCCCCGCGTTGAGCCTCCGCCCGCCGTGACGGATACTGCGCGACGAGCCGTGCTCACCCCACCCCAACCGCCGGGAGTAGCCGCATGAAGGCCCACGAGGTCACCGTCGAATGGCTCCAGAGCCTCGACTACCAGATCCAGCCGCCGGGACGCGCGACCATCCAGGGGGTCATCGTCCGTGACCTCACGGTGCACCTCGACGGCCGCGGCGAGGTGACCGAGCTCTACAGCAAGCCGTGGATGAAGGACGGCCTCGACGCGGTCGAGCACATCTACCAGAGCGCCACCGACCACGGTGTCATCAAGTGCTGGCACCTGCACCAGATCCACACCGACCACTTCACGGTCACGCGCGGCAAGCTGCAGGTGAGCATCGTGGACCTGCGTCCCGACTCCCCCACGTTCCGCCACGTGAACTGCTTCTTCCTCGGCAGCCTGCGCCCGCGCCTCATCAAGATCCCGCCCATGCTCATGCACGGCTGGAAGGCCCTGAGCGCGCCCGAGGTGCTGGTGGTGAACGCCCAGACGCACGTCTACGACGCGGCGGACGAGTTCAAGTTCCCGTGGGATTGCGTGCTCACCGAGGTCTGGGAGCCCAAGAACGGCTGACGCTCGAAAGGTATGTGCGAAGGCCCCCGTCGCCCCCGCTGTGGGCGTGACGGGGGCCTTCGTGCATGCGGTGCGTCAGAGCGAGGCGCCCATCTGCTGGAGCGCCTGCGCCAGCTCGCCCGACCCCGGCGAGGCCGCCAGCCCGCGCCGCAGCACCTCCACCGCACCCGACGTGTCGCCCGAGCGGGCGCGGACCTGCGCCTCGTACAGGTAGGGCTTCGCGCTCGTGGGCTGGATGGCGCGCGCCTCGGCGAACGCGGCCAGCGCGGCCGGAGCGTCCCCGGCCTGGATCGCCATGAGCCCGGCGAGCGTCACCGCGTCGCAACGGATCTGCGGGTCGCTCGAGCGCCCGGCCTCGGCGATCGCGCGCCGCGCACCCTCCACGTCGCCGTCGTAGCGCCGACGGTCGGCCAGCACCACCCACGCCTGATGGTTCGTGGGGTCGGCGACCACCGCCTCCTCGAACCGCGCTCGGGCCTGCGGACGCTCGCCACGCTGCATGTGCGCGACCGCGAGGTCGTACAGCGCGACGCTGCGCGCGCGACGCACCGCCTGCGCGTACACCGCCTCGGCCGCCGCCCCCGCGCCCTCGGCGCGCGCGGCCTCGAGCACGCGCGCCGCACGCGCGGTGTCGCCGGACTGCGCGAGCGTGCGCACGCGCGACTCGTACCACGCCCCTGGCGTCCACGCCGCGAACAACTCGCCCGCGGGACGCGGTCCCACGAACGGAAGACTCGACAGCACCTCGGTCGAGACGCTCGCGGGAGAGCTGCCCACCGCGACGAGGTCCTGCGGTGCGCGGTACTCCACCACCGGGCGGTCGTCGCGGTTGAGCGGTCCCGTCCCCACGCTCGCTCGCAGCGCCGCGAGCGGCCCCAGCCAGTAGGCGGGCAGCACCTCGGGCCCGCTCACGCGCGCGCGCACCAGCTCGCGCGCGACCGCGGGCGTGCGCAGCCGCTCCAGATCGAACCCGCGTCCGGGCGGGCAGGCCACGAGCAGCAGGTCGTGGTTGCGACGGATCAGGAACACGTGCCCCTCGGGGAACACCTCGAGGTAGGACCGCATGAGCGTGCCGAACGTGGACGGCGAGAGCTCGTACATCTGCAACCACTGGCAGAACACGCCGTCGGGCTCGAGGCGTGCGCGCACGCGGCGGTAGAAGTCCACCGTGAACAGGTTGTTCACGCCCGCGATCCACGGGTTCGAGGGCTCCGACACGATGAGCCCGTAGCGGCCCGCCGAGTGCAGCAGGTGCGTGCGCGCATCGCCGATGATGAGCGTGGTGCGCGGATCGGCGAGCGGGTCCTGCCCTTCCGGATGGAACCAGCGCGAGGCCTCCACCACGCCGGGCTCCAACTCCACGACCTCGAGCGAGCCCACGCCCGAGGCGAGCACCGACGCGGTGGTCACGCCCGAGCCGTGGCCGATCACGAGCGCGCGCGCACCGGGCGAGGCGAGGGCGCCGGGCAGCAGGCCCAGCATGACCTGCGTCTCCATGTCGTTCACGCTCGCGTCCACCTTGCCGCCGACGCGCAGCCACAGGTCGCTGCCCGCGGCGTCGGTGCCGAGCAGCACCGAGGTGTTGATGCCCTCGCGGTGGTACAGCACGCGATTGCCCGCGACCGACTGCCGCACGCCGTCGGGCGAGCCGCCGCTCGCGGCCCGCATCTGCGCCGCCATGAACGG
>JBEGJG010000003.1:0-23857 GCA_041184705.1 Candidatus Eiseniibacteriota bacterium | reverse complement strand
GCCATGCCGCGCCGCTCCCCGCGCGCCCACGCCAACGCGAGGGCCGCGAGGCCGATGCCGCCCGCGAGCGCGACCGCCCCGAGGTGCGTGCCCTGCACGCCCCACGTGGGCACGAGCACGAACCCGGCCGCGAGCGAACCCGCGATGGTGCCCGCGGTGTTGACCGCGTACGCGGTGCCGGCGGCGTGCCCGCCGTCGCGGCTCTGCAGCAGCCGTACCGCGACGGGGAAGATCGCACCCAACAACACGCACGGCAGACCGATGAGGAACGCCACCGTGCCCGCTTCGGCCACCAGCAACCCTCGCCAGTCCCCACCCGCACCGGTCACGAGTTCGAGCGTGCGCTGCGGCAGACCCGGGAACGCCTGCACCGCGAGCGCGCCGAGCGCGGCGAGCGCCAGCTGAAGCGTGGCGAAGCCGGTGAGCGTGCCGACGCGCGCGAGACGCGGCCCCACCAACGCGGCCCCGAGCGCGATGCCGAGCAGGTACACGCCGAGCACGGCCGAGAACGAGTACACCGACGAACCGAACACCAACGAGAACAGCCGCACCCACGCGATCTGGAACGCGAGCGCACCGAAACCCGAGAGCGCGAACAGCCACGCCACCACCGTGCGCGTGCGGGCGTCGAGCACGGGCTCGGCCGTGGGCGCCGCGTCGGCCGCGGCGGGCGCCGTCGTAGCTCCGCCGCGCGTCCATGCGATGGCCGCGACGAGCAGGTTGAGCCCGGCGGCGACGAACGTGGTCGCGGTGAGCCCGAGGTTGGGCAGCAGCAGGAAGCCCGCCGCGAGCGAGCCCGCGACCGCCCCCAGCGTGTTGAGCGCGTACAGCCGCGCGAGCGCCGCCCCCACGAGGTCGCGCTCGACGTGCGCGACGAGCACGGGCAGGGTCGCCCCCATGAGCGCGGCGGGCGGCAGCAGGAACAGCACCACGAGCCCCAGACGCGCGGCCGCGAAGCCCGTGCCCTCGCCACCGAGCGCGCGGTAGAGCTGACCCACCAGCGGATCGCTCGCACGCAGCAGCGGCAGCAGCGCCAGTCCCAGCACCGCCACGCCGATCTCGAGCCACGCATAGGTGCGCGCGCCGTCGCCCCGCCGCGCGAGCGGCACGCCCAGCCAGCGCGCGCCGATCGCCAGTCCGCCCAGGAACGACGCCACCACCGCGGCGACGGCGTGCAACGAACTGCCGAGCAGGTAGGCGAGCTGCTTGGACCACACGATCTCGTACAGCAGACCGGCGGCACCGGAGGCGAGGAAGCACGCGGCGGCCCACAGGGGCAGCGCGCCGGGACGGGTGCGTGTGGCGGTAGGGGTCATGCCTTCCAGTCTAGCGGCCCGCCGATGCCACCGGAACCCCCGACGTGGGTGAAGCAGGGGTTCGGGGACGGTACGCCGCCCCGAACCCCTGCGCGAACCCTCCCGCTCAGGCCCCGGCGCCCTCGGTCTCGTCCGCCGGCACGAGGTCGAAGTCGCCCGCGAACACGCGCTCGAGTCGGCCCGTGCGCCAGCCGCGCACCGAGTCGCGCACGAGCGGCGACGGCGTGCCGCGGTAACGCCGCACGATGGCCGGCGCCGGCATGGTCGCGGCGTCCAGCGTCTCGGCCGCCTGCCGCGTGAGCTCGGCCTCGCCGTCGCGCGCGGGCACGAGCGGCTGCGGCAGCACGCGCACGCGCACGCTGACGCGCTTCACGCCGCCTTCCGCGTTGCTCCCCCACTCGAGCACGTGCAGGCCGTCCTCGGGAGCGAGCGTCACGTACGACGCGAACCCGCTCACCGCCAACCAGACCGCGTCCGACGAGTGCCGCGGCGTGGGCTTGAGCACGCTCACGCGCATGCCGCGCTGCCGAGCCCAACCCTCGTACATGGCCGCGATGCGGTGCGCGAAGTCGCGCTCGCCGGTGCGGTCCGGCCCCTCGGGGCCGGCCTGCACGTACAGGAACGCCTCGCGCGGCCCCGTGGTCATGGCCTCGTCGGCCGCGGCCTCGAGCAGCACCATCTGCTGCGCGAGTCGCGCCACCATGTTGCGCGGCCACGCCTCGCGCTGCGCGCTGCCCTCGCCGTCGAGTCGCGCGAGCAGCGACGCCGACGATCGCGCGCCCGACTCGACGCGGTCCATGTACTCGGCGCGCCCCAGCACCTCGAAGCGGTCGGCCCGCTGCCAGAAGCCCTCGCCGCCGGGCATGGCGAGCCAGTTCGCCTTGGCCTCGCGCCACTCGGGGCCCTCGATGCGCGCCTGGAAGCGCTCGAGCCCGCTGCGCAACTCGCGCATCTCGGCCTCGGTGCCGTGCGCGTCCCACGCGATCGCGCGCAGGTCGGCGCGACCCACGAGTGCGGGCGGCGGCGTGGCCGGAGCGGCGGGCGTGGCGTCGGGGTCCACGAACTCGACCGCGAGCGCGTCGCCGTCGCGACGCACGAACAGGAACTGGTCGCCCTCGGGCACGCGGCGATCCACGATGGTGCGCGCGAGCGGCGCGAGCAGATGCCGCTCGAGGCTGCGCTTGAGCGGACGCGCACCGAGGTCGGTGGTGAAGCCGCGGTCGAGCAGGAAGTCCACCGCGTTCTCCTCGATCTCGACCGCCCACTCGCGCCGCCGCAGACCACGGCGCGCGTACGCGTCGCCCAGCTCCTTGTGCAGGATGCGGCGCATGACGTCGCGCGTGAACGGCCGGAACACCACCACGCGATCGAGGCGGTTGCGCAACTCGGGCGCGAACACCTTGGCCACGGTGCGCTCCACGGCGTTGGCGCTGAACCCGTCGGCGCCGTCGGCGAAGCCCAGACGCTCGCCCTGCGCGAGCTGCGCGCCGAGGTTCGAGGTCAGGATGATGATGCTGTTGCGGAAGTCCGCGGTCTCGCCGGCCGCGTCGGTGAGACGACCGTCGTCGAAGACCTGCAGGAACAGGTTCCACGCCCGCGGGTGCGCCTTCTCGAACTCGTCGAGCAGCACGACCGAGAACGGCTGGCGGCGGATGGCGGCGGCGAGCGACCCGCCCCCGGTGGCGGTGGCCGCACCGGTGATGCGCTCGAGCGCGAAGCCGTCGGCGAGCTCGCTCATGTCGAGCCGCAGCAGACGCTCGGACGAACCGAACAGCCACTGCGCGAGCGCTTTGGCCAACTCGGTCTTGCCCGTGCCCGTGGGACCCGCGAACAGGAACACGCCGTAGGGACGCGTCGGATCGGTGACGCCGGCCTTGAGCAGCGCGACGCGCTCGACCAGTGCGTTCACCGCATCGGACTGACCGATCACGCGCTCCTCGAGTCGCGCGCGCAACGCCTCCAGGTCGAGCGGGCGGCGATCGTCGAGCAGGTCCGAGGGCAGGCCGGTCATGGCCGACACCGACTTGAGCACGTCCTCGTGGTGCAGTTCGACGGGCTCGCCCTCGCTGCCGCCGGGCGCGACCGCGTTGACCGCGGATTCGAGCATGCGGAACACACCGCCGGGCGGCCGCAGGCTGGCGAGGTACTGGCGCGACAGCTGCGCGGCCTCGTCGAGCAGCCACGGCGCCACCTGCACGCGACGGTCCTTGAGCGTGCGCGCCGCCCAGCTCTTGAGAAGCGTGGCGACCTCCTCGTCCTTGGCCGGCTCGAGTCGCACGATCTCGAACAGGCGCGCCAGCTCGGGACGCTCGGCGAGCATGCGATCGAGCGGGCCCGGACGCGTCTCGCCCAGCGCGAGCACGCCACCCGACTCGAACATGGGCATGATCTGCTCGAGCGCGCCGGTGGGCGACGCGGTGTGGCGGCCGCTGTACAGCAACTGGTGGAAGTCCGGCACCATCCACAGCGTGCGCGGCTTCTCGGCCAGACGGCGACGCAGCTCCACGAGCCGCTTCTCGAGCGAACCCACGAACATCATGCCCGAGCTCAGCTGCGTGGCGCTCGCCTCGTACACGGTCCAGTCCGCGCGCGACAGGTGCGCGGAGACGCGCCGCATGAGCGCGGTCTTGCCCACGCCCGACTCGCCCACCACCAGCACGGGGCGCGGCGTGGGCGCGCTCAACGACTTCACGATGCGGTCGAACAACTCGTCGAGCGACGGCGCCGAGAACACGGCCGGCTCGGGCATCTCGCCGGGCGCGTGCCAGTGCCCGACCCCCGAGAGCGCCGAAGGGGGCTGGGGACGGCCGCGACGCACCGGCGGCGCGCCCTCCTCCTTGGCGTTCTCACCCTCGGGCCCGGGCTGCGCGGACGCGGGCTCCTCGGACTCCTTCGACTCCTCCGACGGTTCGCGGGCGCTCTGCTCCTCGGTCTCGTCGTCGGCCTCCATGAGCGCCTCGGGCTCGTCGCCCGCGATCGCGATGTAGCGACGCAGCGCGGTCACGAACGGCTTCACGAGCGCCGGATCCTGCACGGCGAGCACGGTCTCGAGCAGCTCGGCGGCCTGCTGCGGGCTCTTCGGGTCGTGCTGCTGCATGGTGAGCGGGCGCACCGCGAGACGGCGGCGCAGGAAGCGCTCGAACGCCACCGCGTAGCCGGAGTTGGCCCACGTGCGATCGACCCGCAGCAGGATGCGCGCGGGCAGCTCCTTCTCGTCGGGGTTCCAGACGTCGAGCACGCGCAGGATGCCGTCGGCGGTCCACGGGTGGAACCGGCACAACTGCGCGACCAGCACGTTCTCGACCTTCGGATCGCGCGGACGACGCGTCATCGCCTCGAGCGCCGCGACCGCCGGGAACAGGCGCTCGCCCTGCACGAGGTCGAGCAGCAGGTCGAGCGGCACCTCCGCGTCGGCGAGCATGTCCACCGCGTCGCGGAACCCGGGCAGCGCCATGAGGTGCTCGGGACGCGTCACCTCGGGCGAGACCTGCGTGGCCTCGAACAGCAGCAGGTAGAGCCGCTTGAGGAACGGGTCACTCATCGCGCGATCGGGACCGTAGCCGCCCTCGGCCTCGCGCCGCAGGTTCGCGAGCGCCTCGGCCTCGGCCGCGCGGCGGCGCGCGAGCTCCCGCAGCAGGACGGACGCGACCACCACGACGACGAGCGCGATGAGCAGGATGGTCGAAAGCGGCATGGGGACCTCGCAGGGAAGGGGGACCGGGGAGCTTCCCGCCGCCGCCCTGCGAATGTCAATTACCCTTCCGGCGCCACTCCTCCAGCACGTCCGCGAGCGTCCGCTCCAGCTCGCGCCGCACCCGCCACCCGGTCTCGCGCTCGGCCAGCGCCGGGTCGCCCACGAGCCACGGGGTGTCGGCCGGGCGCAACCGCGCGGGGTCCACCTCGATCCGCACCTCGACGCGGGCCATCGCGGCCAGGCGCGCGACCACGTCGCGCAGCGCCACCCCCTCGCCACGGCACAGGTTGTACACCCCGCCCGAGCGGCCGCGCTCGAGCAGCGCGACGTAGCCCTCGACGATGTCGCGCACGTCCGAGAGGTCGCGCGTCACCTCGAGGTTGCCCACGCGCAGCACGGCCTCGGCGCGCCCGGCCTCGATCGCCGCGACCTGCTGCGCGAACGACGGCACCACGAAGCGCGGCGACTGCCCCGGACCGGTGTGACCGAACGGGCGCGCGCACACCACGTCGAGCGCGTGCGTGTCGTGGAACGCGCGCGCGACCTGCTCGGCGGCGGCCTTGCTGAGCGCGTACGGACTCACGGGCGCGTACGGCGCGTCCTCGGCCGCGCGCGTGCCCGGGGCGATGGGGCCGTACACCTCGCTCGTGCCCACCACCAGCACGCGCGACCGCGGCGCATGCGTGCGCACCGCCTCGAGCAGCGTCCAGGTGCCGGTCACGTTGGCGCGGAACGTCTCCTCGGGGGCTTCGAACGAGCGCGCCGCACTGCTCTGCCCCGCGAGGTGCACGACCGCATCCACCGGGGCCGCCGCGACCGCGGCCGTGGCCTGCTCTCCCACGGCGAGGTCGGCCTCGTGCCAGCCGGTGACGGGGGTGCCCTCGGGAGGCGCGCCCAGACCGGCGCCGCGCACCGTGGCCCCTTGCGCGACGAGCGCCGCGACCAGGTGCGGGCCCACGAAGCCGCCGGCCCCGGTGACCAGCACGCGTGCGCCTCGAAGCGTGGTCATCGTGCCTCCGCGGCCCGGGTCAACGCGCGCGCCAGTACTCCAGCATGTCGGCGAGCGTGCGCTCGAACGGGATCACCGGCTGCCAGCCGGTCGCCTTCACGAACTTGCTGTTGTCGCCGAGCAGGATCTGCACGTCGGACGGCCGCAGGCGGGCCGGGTCCTGACGCACCTCGATGTCGGTCTTCGACATGGCGAGCAGCATGTCGAGCGTCTCGCGGATGGTCCAGCACTGGCCGCGGCAGATGTTGTACACCTCGCCGGGCTCGCACTTCTCGAGCGCCAGCACGTAGGCGCGCACCATGTCACGCACGTCGGTGAAGTCGCGCTTCGCGTCGAGGTTGCCGACGTGCAGCACCGGCGCCTTGCGCCCCTTCTCGATGTCGGCGATCTGCTTGGCGAAGTCGCTCGCCACGAACACCGGACCGCGACGCGGCCCCTCGTGGTTGAACCCGCGCGTGCGCACGCTGTCCACCTTCCACGACATCCAGTACTGGTAGCCCAGCATGTCCTGCCCGACCTTGCTCACCGCGTACGGCGACAGCGGCCGCAGCGGGTTGGTCTCCTTGATGGGCACCTCGTCGGGGTACACCATCCCGTACTCCTCCGAGGAGCACGCGAGCTGGATGCGGGTCTTCAGCCCCAGTCGGCGCACGGCCTCGAAGATGTTGAGCTGCGCCAGGATGTTGGTGGTGAGCGACTCGGTCGGGGCGACCCACGAGGTCGGCACGAACGACTGCGCCGCGAGGTGGAAGATCCAGTCCGGGCGCACCTTGTCGATGGTGTCGAACGTCGAGGTCGCATCGCGCAGGTCGCACTCGTGGAGCGTGATCTGCCCGGGCTTGAGGTGCTCGATGTTCTCCGTCCGGCTGCGCCACCGCTGGATGCCGTGGATCTCGCAGTCGTTGCGGGTGAGCAGGTAGTCCACGAGGTGGCTGCCGGCGAAACCGGTGACACCGGTGATGAGGACCTTGCGCATCGAGGGGCTCCGGGACCACGAGGTGGGACGACGAGGGTGCGACGGACGGATGAGCGTAGGCGGCCGCCCGCGCGGGCGTCAATGCGGCGGGCCCCCGCGCAACGCGTGCGCGAGGGCCCGTCGGGTGCGGGGCGCTGGGCCCCGCGGCGTCAGGCCAGCCAGCCCAGCACGGTGCCCACCGCCACGCCCACGCCCATGAGGCTCTCGCCGGCGATGATGCCCGACGACACCGGCACGGTGTAGGCCTCGTTCCACTTGGGCGCCTTGCGCTGCAGGATCTCGCGGATGCAGGCCCCGAGGAAGAACGAGATCGAGTAGTAGGCGTTGAACGTGAACGCCATGCCGAGCCCGGTCGGCGACGGGATGTACTTCACGTGCCGCGGGAACGCCCGCTCGGCCACGACCAGCGCGATGCCGAGCAGCGAACCGATGACGAGCCCGATCTGCGCCGAGTGCGGCAGCGCCGAGGGCCCGGTGGCGAGCAGCTCGGCGACGCCCTTCCACACCAGCGCGGCCGGGGCCGGCCACTTCTCGCCGCCCAGCACGTCGGCGCTGGGGACGAGGAAGAAGAACGCCGGGACCACGATGAGACCGCCGGCCACGACGCCGAAGAACTGCGCGATGAACTGCTGGCGCGGGTTGGCGCCGAGCAGGTAGCCGCTCTTGAGGTCGGTGAGCAGGTCGCCCGCGTGGCTGGTGGCGCCGGCGGTGATGTTCGCGGTCATGAGGTTCACGGTCACGTCACCGGGCTTGATCGCGCCGAACGTGAGCTGCGTGATCTTGCTGATGGGGCCCACCGGCGTGACGTCGGTCTCGCCCGTGGCGCGCGCGGCCACGACGACGAGCAGGAACGTGGCGAGCACGGCCACGATGCCCATCCACCACGAGATGCCGAACGCGTAGTGGCCCAGCACCACGATGGCGGTGCCCAGCACGGCCACGCCGATCGCGAACCACGACGCGGGCACCTCGATGGCCTCCATGGGATCCACCGCGCCGCCCGGCTCCTTGCGCAGGAAGCTCGTGAGCGTGCCGAAGGCGCGCACGATCGTCTTCCAGTTGAGCACGAACAGCAGCAGGCCCGACGTGACCATCATGGGTACGCCGATCCACAGCGACCACGACGAGATCTTGCGGAACGACACCGACTCGATGTCGCCCGCGCGCACGAAGATGGGAGCGAGGATGGCGAAGTTCACGATCGCACCGAGCAGCATGCTCCACGCCTGCCGGAACGAGATGAGCGCGCCGCCCGCCACGAACAGCAACGAGCCCTCGAACGCGATGGTGTAGTTCTGCAGCGTCCACGGCACCATGGTGACCGCACCGGTCGCCTTGTCCACGACCTCGCGCGCGCCCAGCCAGCCGCCGCGGATCCAGTCGGTGCCCCACGTGCCCGGCACGAACGGCTTGAACACGCCCGGGATGGTGGCGTCGCGGCACCACGTGAGCGCGCCGCCGAGCAGGGCCGAGAGCCCGAGCGCCTTGGCCTGACGCGCCGCCTCGCCGCCCTCGGCGTGCAGCGCCTTGAGCGTGACCGCGGCCGCGGTGCCGCTGGGATACGGCAACTGCTCGATGTTGATGTACTGGCGCTTGGCGGGCACGGCGAGGAACACGCCGAGGCACGAGATGAGGATGACCCACACGATGAGGATGCTCTGCGACGGCACCGCCTGCGGGTTGAGCATCATGAGCGCAGGGATCGCGTTGACGATGCCGGCGCTGGTCATGGAGCCCGCGGCCGAGGCGGCCGACTGCATGGCGTTGTTCTCGAGGATGCTGAACGGTGCCAAGCGGAACACCTTGGTGAGCGTCTGGAACACCACGTAGGCCAGGATGCACGAGGTGATCGCGACGCCCATGCTCCAACCGGCCTTCAGTCCCACGTACACGTTGGACAGGCACATGAGCGAACCCAGCACCATGCCCATGGCGACGGCGCGCACGGTGGCCTGCTTGAGCTTGTCGCCCTGATAGACGTTCTCGAACCAGTGACGCTCGATCTGCTCGGGCGTCATGCCCGCGGTGGGCGGCATGGACGGGGTGGTCTGGGACACGGGGCACCTCACGGGGTCGGGAGCGGGCCGCGCAGGGGGCGCGACGGACCGTGGCAGGGTGCGCGAATCGGCACGGCGCGACAAGGGTGTTCCGCGCTCCGGGCGTGCCGCGCGCGCGGCCGCCTCATGACGCCCGCACGCACGGGACGCGGCGCGACCCGGGGTCGCGGGACGCGCATGCGCACCCGGGGTCGTTCAAGTGCGGCGCGGATCGCGAGCGTGCGGAACGGGGCTCAGCGCTCGGGGGCGGTCTCGCGCGGGGTCAGCGTGCCGACGGGTTGCAACCGGATTCGCAACATGGCGACCGAACGCACCACACTGCGCACGGGCTCGAACCCCACGTGCATGACGACCAACGTGTCCCCCGTCACCGGGCCCTCGACGCAGTACGAACCGTCCGGCGCGCTCTTGGCCATGCGCGTGCGAGGTCCGGCCCCCAGCAGCATCACCTGCACCCCGCGCAGCGGGGTGCCACGCGAGTCGGTGATGCGACCGCAGACCTGCGTGGCGGAAGCGGGCGCGGGCGAGCCCACCGCACGCGGGGCCGCCGCGCCGAACCCCTTCGAGAACGATCCCGTGAGCCGCGGGGCGGCCTCGCGGCTCGAGGTCGCGGGCGCCGGGCTCGCGGGGGCCGCTGCAGCGACCGGTGCGGGCCTCGCGGGTGCCGCGGCGGCGACGTCCTCCCCGCGCATGGCGGCGGCCTCGTCGGACACGGTCGCGTCGGCGGCCTCGGAGGTGACCGCGAGCGGGGCGGCCTCGGGCGCTGCGGCCGCGGCCGCGGGCGGTGCGTCCGTGGCAGCCGGTGCACGCCGTGCGGCGGGAGCACTCCCCGCGGGCGGCGCGGCGGGTTCCGCAGGCGGCGCGGGCGGCGCGGGCTCCACCGCGCTCGCGAGCGGGGCCGACTCCTCCACCGCGGGAGCCTGCTGCAGCGTGACCAACGTGTCGCGCGCGGTGAACGGCGCCCACAGTCCCGCCACCACGAACACCGCCGCGGTCGCCGCACCCACCATCACCCATGCGCGCGGCGATCGCGGCCACCAGGCGTGGACGCGACGCGGTGCGGACTCGGCCGCCACCCGTTGCGCGACGCGAGACGCGAACGCCTCGTCCCATCCCGGTGCGGGCTCGTGCGCGAGCGCGCTCGTCAGGTCGGCATCGAGTCGGCGCAGGTCCTCGAGGCGCGCACGGCAGTCGGCGCAACCGACGAGGTGCGCCTCGATCCCGGCCGACACGGCGGGCGCGAGTGCGCCGTCGTGGTGCGCCGAGAGCCGCTCGTCATCCGGGTGCCGGTCGAACGTGGTCACGCCTCGCCCCCTTCGTGCCCTTCCATGAGCCGACGCAGTTCCGTGCGCGCCCGCGACAGGCGCGACATGACGGTTCCCACCGGCACGCCGAGCGCCTGCGCGATCGCGTCGTACGGCAGGTCCTGCATGACGCGCAGCGCGAGCACCGCCTGATGCTCGGGCGACAATCGCGCGAAGCACGCGCGCAGTCGCTGCTCACGCTCGCTCGCGGCCGCGTGGTCGGCCGGGTCGTCGTCCACGCCCCACTGCTCGCCACGCTCGAGCAACGGTTCGATCGCGGTCTCGGGTCGCCGCCGTCGCGAGCGGAACAGCGAGAACGCGAGGTTGGTGCAGATGCGCGCGAGCCATGGGTACGGAGGCCGCCCCAACTCGAAGCCACCGATCGCCCGCCACGCCCGCACGAAGGTCTCCTGCGCCAGATCGTCCGCGTCGCTCGCGCTGCGCGTGAGCGACCACGCCAGTCGGTGCACCGCGCGCTGATAGCGACGCACGAGCACGCCGAACGCGACGGCGTCGCCGCGCTGGCAGGCGGCCAGCAGGGTGTCGTCGTCGGGTCCGTCATCGGGGGTACGCTGGGGGGCGGAATCCATTCCCATGGCCCCGCAGGGAATCCCCGGGCCGCCCCCCGGTCAAGCCCCCTCCTTGTGAGGCGGAAATTGTTGAGGGCACCGGGACAAGGGGTTACGGCCGTCCCGGGGCCAGCCCCGCGACGGGATCGCAACGGTTTACGGGCGCGGACGCGGGCCCGTGCCGGTCCTCAACAATCTTCGCCTCACAATCAGGTATGCTGATGGGGTCCACAGTCCATTCCCCCGATAGTGCCACCCGAATGGCCGTCACCCCCTCCCTCCCCCGGAGTCGGTTTGCGCTACACCGGTGAACTCGCGGCACTCGGCACGGCCGTCTGCTTCGGGAGCGGCGCGAACCTGTTCGCGGCCGCGGGCCGGCGCATGGGGTCGCACGTGCTCAACCGGCTGCGCATCGCGGTCGCGTTCGTGCTGCTCACGGTCGCGTTGCGGGTCTCGACCGGAGCGTGGTGGCCGTCGTGGGCGAGCGGCGAGGCGCTGATCGCGCTGTCGCTGTCGGGCATGGTGGGGTTCGTGTTCGGGGACGCGTGGAACTTCCGCGCCATGGTCATCCTGGGTCCGGGCCGCGCCTCGCTGCTCGCGTCCACCGCGCCGCTGTTCACCACCGCGCTCGCGTGGCCCATCCTTCACCAGGCGCCGGGACCGCTCGCGCTGCTCGGCATGGTGCTCGTGTTCACCGGCGTCGGGCTCGCCATCACCGACCGCTCACGCCGTCAGGCGGCGCACTCGGCCGAGGGCAGCGAGGCCATGGGCATCCTCTCGGGGCTGCTCGGCGCGGTCGGTCAGGCGGGCGGCATGGTGCTGTCCAAGGTCGGGCTGCGCACGGGACTCGACCCGCTGCCCGCCACCGTCATCCGCGTCGCGGCCGCGCTGCTGCTGCTGTGGGCCATGACGATCGCGCAGCGCAACGTGCGTCACACGCTCGGTGCGCTGCGCGACGGACGCGGCACCGCGTTCATGGTGGGCGGTGCGTTCGTGGGGCCGTTCCTCGGCGTCACGCTGGCGCTCACCGCGCTCCACCACATCGAGGCCGGCGTGGCGGCGTCCATCACCGCGGTCGCACCGCTCGTGGCCATGGCGCTCGCGGTGCGCTTCCACGGCGAACGACTCACGTGGCGCACCGCGCTGGGTGCGCTCATCGCGGTCGCGGGCGTGATCGCGCTGTTCCGCCGCTAGCGACTCAGGCGCGCGCGGACATGGCGCGCTCGCGCTCGGCTCGGGCGGCCACCAGCGCGGCACGCGGATCGGCGGCACCGGTGATCGCGCGGCCCAGCACCAACAGGCTCGAGCCGTCGCGCGTCGCGCTCTCCACGGTGGCCACGCGCTTCTGGTCGTGCGCGTCGCCGCCCGCGGGGCGGATGCCGGGCGTGACCGCGTAGAAGTCGCGACCCAGCCGCTCGCGGATACCGGTGAGGTCGGCGGCCGAACACACCACGCCCAGCGCGCCCGCGCGCACCGACTCGTCGGTGAGCGCGGCGGCCACGGTGTGCAGGTCGAACGGCTTCACGAAGCCCGGCGGCATCGCCGCGGGATCGAGGCTCGTGAGCACCGTCACCGCGACCACACGCGTCGTGCCGCCCGCCTCGCGAATCCCCTCGACCGCGGCCGCCACCATGGCGCCGCCACCGGTCGCGTGCACGGTGAGCAGGTCGGCGCCGAGCCGTGAAGCCGAACCCGCCGCGCCCTTCACCGTGTTGGGGATGTCGTGCAGCTTGAGGTCCAGGAACACGCGACGGCCGCGCGCCTTGAGCGCGCGCAACGCCTCGGGGCCGGCGGCGGTGAACAACTCCAGGCCCAGCTTGGCGTACTCGGGGCCCTCGCCCAGCGCGGCGTCCAGCGCGAGTGCGGCGTCGAGCGTGGGCACGTCGAAGGCGATGGCGAACTCGGGGGCGTCGGGCAGCATGGTCAACCTCGCGAGGGGGGCGCTGGCGCGCAGTCCTGGGCGGCGGGCGCGTGGAACGCGCCCACGAGATCGGTGAGACGGGCGATACCCTGTGCCGCCAACCACGCGCGCATCTCGGCGAGCACGCGGGTGGCGGCCTGCGGTTCCACGAACGTCGCGGTGCCGACCTGCACGGCGGTCGCACCCGCGGCCACGAACTCGAGCGCGTCGCGACCCGACACGATGCCGCCCGAACCCACCACCGGGATACGCACCGCACCGGAGGCCTCGTGGCAGCGCGCGAGCGCGAGTGGCTTGATCGCCGGGCCCGAGAGCCCACCGGTCGCCTTGCCGAGCTTCGACCGCATGCGGTCGAGGTCGATCGCCATGCCCACGAACGTGTTCACGGCGGTGATCGCGTCGGCCCCGCCGCGCTCGCAAGCGCGGGCGGTCTCGCGGATGTCGGTGACGTCGGGCGACAACTTGGCCACCAGCGGACGGTCGGTGAGCGGACGCAGACGCTTGAGCGTGGCCTCGAGCCGCGCCGGGTCGGCCCAGAAGCGCGCCCCGCCCGCGGCCACGTTGGGGCACGAGAAGTTCACCTCGAACGCGCCCACCGCGGACTCGCGCCCGAGCGCGCGCAGCAGCGTGTCGAGTTCGTCGGGCGTCTCGCCGCCCACGCTCGCGATCACCGTGGCCTTGAGGCGCGCCAGACGCGGCAGCTTCTCGTCGCGGAACCGCTCCAGCCCCACGTTCTCCAGCCCGATCGAGTTGAGCATGCCCGACGCGGTCTCGGCGACGCGCGTGGGCGCGTTGCCGGCCCGCGGGTGCACGGTGACGGTCTTGGTCACGACCGCACCGATCGCCGACAGGTCCACCACGTGCGCGTACTCGTCGCCGTAGCCGAACGTGCCGCTCGCGGTGAGGATGGGGTTCTTGAGCACGAGCGAACCCAGGCGCACCGACAGGTCCACGCGCTTCTCGCTCACGGGCTTGCGCTTCACGGGTGCGTGGCTCATTCGACGCGGTCCCAGTCGAGTTCGCGCGACTCGAACACCGGGCCGTCGGTGCAGCACATGGCCCACTCGGGATTGCCCTGCAACGCGGCGGCCGCAGCGCCCTCGGCGAGCACGCGGTCGCGCGCCTCGGCCGAGCGCGGCAGCGGGCAACCGCGGCACACGCCGGTGCCGCACGCCATGACGCTCTCCATCGCGAGGTGCGCGCGCGCGCCGTTCGCCATGGCCCAGCGCGCGACGGCGTTCAGCATGCCGTGCGGGCCGCAGGCGTGGATCACGATCGGGCCCTCGAGCGTGGGCGCGATGCGGTCGAGCGCCTGCACCACGTTGCCGCGGAAGCCCCGCGTGCCGTCGTCGGTGGCCAGTACCAACTTGCCGCCGCGCTTGGTGATGCGCTCACGCGCCTCGTTCAACCCCACCAGCAATCGCGCGGTGCGCGCCCCGAACACGAACGTCGAGCGACGCTTCGCACGCGCGAGCACGTCGGCCGCCATGAGCAACGGCGCCACGCCACGACCGCCCGCCACCAGCACCGGCGTGCCGGGTTCGTCGAGCGGATAGCCGCGACCGAGCGGGCCCGTGGCCGACAGCGTGTCGCCGGGCTGGAGCGCGGCGAGCGCACGCGTGCCCGTGCCGACGGGCGCGTACAGGAAACCGATCGTCAGGCGCGAGCCGCGTCGCGTCACCGCGGCCACGCTCATGGGGCGCGGCAGCAGCACGGGCGACGGCGGGTCGAGCAGCAACTGCACGAACTGGCCCGCGACCGGCGCCACGAAGCCCGTGGGCACGTCGATCTCGAGCCAGCGGAATCCGGCGCCGTACTCGCGCTGCGTACGCACGCGCGCGGTGACCTGACGCCAGGTGCGCGAGAGGGTGGCGGTCGCCATCAGCGAGGGCTCCGGGAGGTGTCCGAGGTTGCGGGCTTGGGCGCGGGAGTCGGCGTGGGCTTGGCGGGCGGCTTCGCCTTGGTGCCCTTCGTCCCCTTCGCGCTCTTGCCCGGACGCACGGCGGTGGTGTCGGTGCGCGCGGAGTCGGCGGCAGCCTTCGCACGCGTGCTGTCGGTGCGCGCGGTGTCGCGCACGGGGGCCACGGGCATGGGCGGCGCCTGCGGGAGCACGATCGCGCCGTCGCGACGCTCGAACGCGTTGGGCGGCAGCGAATCCACCTTCGTGAAGTCGGGCGCGGCCACGGTGTCGGGCGCCAGCACCACACCGGTCACAGGCGGGACGAGCCCGCGCGCGCGCGCCGAGTCCGGGCGCGCGATGAGCCGGCGCAGCGAGTCCACGCGGCTACGACCCGCCGTGGTGTCGCGCACCGCGCGGGTCGCGGCGGTGTCGCGCGCCGCACGCACCACCGAGTCGCGCGCCGCGAGCGCGCGACGCAACGAGTCGGTGAGCACGGCGCTGCGGAACTGCGCAGGCGTCTGCGACGGACGCGCGCCGGGGCCGTAGCGCACCGCGGCGGGCTCGGCGATACCGGGCGAGCCGCCCGGGGTGCCGAGTCGCGCGGTCCCGGCGGGCGGCTGCGTGAGCGCGCTGTCGGCGGTCGCCTTGGCCTTGGGCTTCGGCTTGGGCGGCACGATGAGCGAGGCCGGCACCGACTGCCCGCGCGCCTCCAGGAAGTCGCGCGCGGCCAACTGCCCCTCGGTCTCGGGGAACTCGCGCACCACGCGCCACCACAGCGACTCCGCCTCGGCGCCGCGTTCGAGCTTGCGTGCGAGCAGCCACGCCTGCGCGTTGAGCGCGTGCGCGCGCACCGCCGGCACGGTCACCGAGTCGAGGATCGAACGGTACTCCTCGAGCGCGCGCTCGGGCCGCTGCAGCACGAACAGGTAGTGCTCGGCGCGCAGGAACCGCGACTCGGCCGCGCGCGTGACCGAGTCGGCGTCGCCGTTGGTGCGGTAGCGCTCGATGCGGTCGAGGTTCTCGAGTCGCTGGTCGGCCTGCTGCGCGAACTGCGAGGTGCCCACCTGCTCGCGCACCTTGGCGTACTCGGAGCGCGCGCGCGCGAAGTCGTCGCCGCCGGTCTCATAGGCGTAGCCGATGCGGTACTGGGCCTCGGCCGCCAGCTGCGAGCGCGGGTAGTCCTCGATCACGTCGCGGTAGTACTCCACGCCCTTCTCGATGTTGCCCGCCATCACCTCGACGCCACCCATGCGCAGCGTGACGCGACCGAAGCGCTCCTGCTCGGGCGTGCGGATGAACGCGGTCGCGGGGACCTGCGATTGCGGCAGGCCGCCCTGCGGCGTGGTGGTGGTGGTCGTGCCCGCGCGCGGCAGCGTGGGCAGCGGCGGCGGCGGCGCGATCGAGGCGCGCGTGTCCTTGAGCAGCTCACGCGCATCGTCGTAGCGACGCGCGGCCTCGAGGCAGTCCACCTCGCGCAGCGTGAAGCGCAGGCGCTCCTCGTCGGTGAGCGCGCGCGTGCCCATGGTGTTGAAGTCGGCCTGTGCGGCCGCGTAGTCGCCCTGCTGGAAGCGCGCCTCGGCGCGCTGACGCAGCGCGCGCGGGTGCAGCCGGTGCTTGGGGTACCCGTCCACCACGCGGCCCGCCGATTCCGCCGCCTCGCGGTAGCGCTGCAGCGACAGCAACGACTTCGACCTCTCGTACCACGCGTACGGCACCAGTTCGTGCTTGGGCGCCTGCACCAGGAACTCGTCGAACGCGGCGATCGCCTGCTCGTGCTTGCGACCCAACCGGTACGCCAGCCCCAGGAAGAACTCGGCGTCGGGGCGCACCTCGCTCTGCGGGTAGCGCGCCTGGAACTCCTCCAGCATGGCGACCGCCTTGAGCGGATCGTCCACGCCCAGGAACGTGCGCGCCCACATGAGGTAGGCGTCGTCCACCCACTTCGACTTCGGGTAGACGCCCAGCACCTTCTTGGAGTACTCGGCTGACTTCGTGTAGTTGGCGCGCTGCGTGGTGCCCTCGCGGTCCACCTCGTAGGGTAGGCCGTCGGTGGCCTTGAAGTAGTACTTCCGGGCCAGGTAGAAGGTGTTGTAGTAGGCGCACGACACGCCGCCGGCCAGCGTCACGAGCAACGCGCCCGCGACGGCCCAGCGACCCCACGCCCCACGCTTCGTCACCGCACGGCCCTCCCTGGGGTCGCGCTCGCGCGCGACCCGGTCACAGCGCTTCCTGCAGACTCGTCACCTCGAGCGGCCCGCGGCGCAGGGCCTCGAGTCCGGCCACGGTGACCTGCGCACCCGCGAGCGTCGTGACCACCGGCACGCTCATGGCCACCGCGCGTTCGCGGATGGCCTGCTCATCGTACTCCGAGGCGCGACCGAGCGGGGTGTTGATGACCAGCTGGATCTCGCCGTTGTCGATCAGGTCGGCCACGTGCGGGCGACCCTCGTGCACCTTGTACACCTCGCGCACCGGGATGCCGTTGCGCGACAGGAACCGCGCGGTGCCGCGGGTGGCGACCAGACCGTAGCCCAGTTCGACCAGCTTCTTGGCCATGAACGTGATGGACCGCTTGTCGTCGTCGCGCACCGACAGCAGCACGTTGCCCTCGAGCGGCAGCGCGTCGCCCGCACCCAGGTGCGCCTTGGCCAGCGCCCGCCCGAAGTCGAGGTCGCGTCCCATGACCTCGCCGGTGGACTTCATCTCGGGCCCCAGCAACGCATCCTCGCCCGGGAACCGACTGAACGGCAGCACGGGCTTCTTCACGCTGATCATGCGCGGGTCGGTCTCGGCCGGCCGGATGTCGGCCAACCGCTCGCCCACCATGACGCGCGCGGCGAGCCGTGCGAGCGGAATGCCCACGGCCTTGCTCACGAAGGGCACCGTGCGCGACGCGCGCGGGTTGGCCTCGAGCACGTAGATGTCGCCCATGCGCACCGCGTACTGCACGTTCATGAGTCCGCGCACGCCGAGCGCGCGCGCCAGTCGCGTGGTGATGGCGCGGATCTCGGCCACGGTGGAGTCGCCCAGCGTGAACGGCGGGATCACGCAGGTCGAGTCGCCGGAGTGCACACCGGCCTCCTCGATGTGCTCCATGACCGCGCCCACCATGACCGTCTCGCCGTCGGCGACCGCGTCCACGTCCACCTCGAGCGCACCCTCGAGGAACTTGTCGAGCAGCACCGGCTCGTCGGCCGAGATGAGCGCCTCGCGCGCGAGCCAGTCCTCGAGCTCGGAGCGCTCGTACACGATGCGCATGCCGCGCCCACCCAGCACGTACGACGGACGCACGAGCACCGGCCAGCCGAGCTGCTCGGCCATGGCCAGCGTCTCCTCGCGCGTGGCGGCGATGCGCGAGTCGGGCTGCTTCAGGCCCAGCTCGGTCACGAGGTCGCGCCAGCGCGAACGGTTCTCGGCCAGGTCGAGGCCGTCGAACGACGTGCCCAGCAGCGGCACCCCGGCCTCGTGCAGCGCCTTGGCGAGCTTGAGCGGTGTCTGACCGCCCAACTGCACGACCACGCCGATCGGCTTCTCGCGATCCACGATGTTGAGCACGTCCTCGGCCGTGAGCGGCTCGAAGTAGAGACGGTTCGACACGTCGTAGTCGGTGCTCACCGTCTCGGGGTTCGAGTTCGCGATCAGCACGTCGTAGCCGCGCGACTTCAACTCGAGCGCGGCCTGCACGCAGCAGTAGTCGAACTCCAGCCCCTGCCCGATGCGGTTGGGGCCCGAGCCCAGGATGAGCACGCGCGGACGCGTGGCCTCGGGGACCTCGCACTCCTCCTCGTACGTGGAGTAGAAGTACGGCGTCTCGGCCTGGAACTCCGCGCCGCAGGTGTCCACGGCCTTCATCACCGGCACGATGCCGGCCGCGATGCGGCGACGGCGCACCTCGGTCTCGGCGAGACCGAAGCGCAGCGCGAGCTGGCGGTCCGAGAACCCCATGCGCTTGGCGTGACGCACGGTCGCGTCGTCCCACGTCGCACCGCGCAGCTCGCGGTCGAGCGAGGTGATGCGCGTCATCTGGTGCAGGTACCACGGGTCGATGCCGGTGATCGCCGACAGCGACTCGGGCGTGTCGCCGCCCGCGAGCAACCGGAACAGGTCGCGCAGGCGGTCGGGCGAGGGCTCGCGCACCGCGTGCTGCACGGCCTCGCGCTCGTGGTCGGCCACCGCGTCGGGCAGCACGCCGCCGTTCGACTCGAGCGCGCGCCAACCCTTGAGCAGCGCCTCGGGGAACGTGCGGCCGATCGCCATGACCTCGCCCACCGACTTCATGCGGGTGCCGAGGCGGCGGTCGGTGAAACGGAACTTCTCGAACGCCCAGCGCGGGATCTTGACCACGCAGTAGTCGAGCGACGGCTCGAAACAGGCCGGCGTCTTGCGCGTGATGTCGTTGGGGATCTCGTCGAGCGTGAGCCCCACCGCCAGCATGGCGCTGATCTTGGCGATCGGGAACCCGGTCGCCTTGGACGCCAGCGCCGAGCTGCGCGAGACGCGCGGGTTCATCTCGATGACGATCATCTCGCCCGTGCGCGGGTGCACGGCGAACTGGATGTTGCAGCCGCCGGCCTCGATCCGGATCTCGCGGATGATGCGCAGCGACGCGTCGCGCATGATCTGGTAGCAGCGATCGGTGAGCGTCTGCGCCGGAGCCACGGTGATGGAGTCGCCGGTGTGCACGCCCATGGGGTCGAAGTTCTCGATCGAGCACACGATGACCACGTTGTCGTGCCCGTCGCGCATGACCTCGAGCTCGTACTCCTTCCAGCCGAGCAGGCACTCCTCGATGAGGATGCTGCCGTTGGGACTGGCCGCGATGCCGACGCGCGCGGCCTCGCGCAGGTGGCGACGGTCGTGCACGAGCCCCGAGCCCTGCCCGCCCAGCGTGAACGACGAGCGGATGACGAGCGGGTAGCCCAGCTGCTCGCCCAGCGCGACGGCGTCGGCCACCGTGGTGGCGTAGCCGCTCTTGGGCAGACGCATGCCCGCGCGCTCCATGGCCTTCTTGAACAGGTCGCGATCCTCGGCGGTCTCGATGGCCTCGAGCGACGCGCCGATGAGCTTGACGCCGTACCTCTCGAGCACGCCGCTCTTGGCGAGCGACACCGCGAGGTTGAGCGCGGTCTGGCCGCCCAGCGTGGGCAGCAGCGCGTCGGGACGCTCCTTGGCGATGATGCGCTCGGCGATCTCGGGGATGAGCGGTTCCACGTAGGTGCGGTCGGCGAACTCGGGGTCGGTCATGATGGTGGCCGGGTTCGAGTTCAGCAGCACGACCTCGTAGCCGAGCGCCCTGAGCGAACGGCAACCCTGCGTGCCCGAGTAGTCGAACTCGCACGCCTGCCCGATCACGATGGGCCCGGCGCCGAGGACGAGGATCTTGCGGATGTCGGTGCGCTTCGGCATCGGCGTCAGCCCTTCTTCGACGGGGTGCGGGAGGCGGTGACGGGCTCGGCGGCGCGGCTCGCGCGCGAGGGGGCGGACGCGCCACCCACCGGCTGCCCGATGCGCGCGGCGACGAGGTCGGCGAAGGCGCGGAACCAGACGCGCGAGTCGTGCGGCCCGGGGCTGGACTCGGGGTGGTACTGGCACGACAGCACCGGCAGCGAGCGATGCACCATGCCCTCGAGCGTGCCGTCGTTGCCGCTGAAGTGCGTGAGCTCGAACTCACCCGCGGGCAGCGTGTCGGCGTCCACCATGAACCCGTGGTTCTGGCTGGTCACCTCGACCACACCGGTGCGCCGGTCGATAACGGGATGGTTCGCGCCGCGGTGCCCGAACTTGAGCTTGCGCGTGCGCGCACCGAACGCGAGCCCGAGCAACTGGTGGCCCAGGCAGATGCCGAACGTGGGCACCTTCTGCGACACCACGCGCGCGGCGGCGATGGCGAAGTCGAGCGGCTCGGGATCGCCGGGGCCGTTCGACAGCAGCACGCCGTCGGGCGACAGCGCGAGGATCTGCTCGCCCGTGGTGCGCCCGGGCACCACGCGCACGCGGAAGCCCTCCGCGCGCAGGCAACGCAGGATGTTCCACTTCACGCCGTAGTCGGGCACGACCACCAGCGGCTTGCCGCGATCGGCGGCGGGCTCGGTGGTGACCACCCCGTGCTCGCCCCACCAGTACGGCTCGGTGCAGGTGACCACGTCGGCGAGCGCGAGCCCTTCCATGCGCGGGCTGCGGCGCGCCTTCTCGACCAGCTCGTCGGCGTTCACCGACAACGTGGAGAGGCAACCGCGCATGGTGCCGCGGTCGCGCAGGTGACGCGTGAGTGCGCGCGTGTCCACACCCGTGATGCCGGGCAGGCCCTTGTCGCGCAGCAACCCGTCGAGCGTGCCCGTGCTGCGCCAGTTGCTCGGCACCTCGCACAGGTCGCGGCACACCATGCCCTGCGCACGCAGGCCGTCGCTCTCGTAGTCCTCGTCGTTCACCCCGTAGTTGCCGAGCAACGGGTAGGTGAAGGTGAGGATCTGGCCACAGTAGGACGGGTCGGAGAGCACCTCCTGGTAACCCGTCATGGCGGTGTTGAACACCACCTCGCCCGTGGTCTCGGTGTCGGCGCCGAACGCCTCACCGCGGAAGACGCGCCCATCCTCGAGCGCGAGCATCGCCTCGCGTCGCTTCATCGTGCGGACTCCGTGGTCGCCGGGCGCTCGAACGTGACGCCCTCGGCGACGTGGGTGAATCGGCCTTCCAGCAGGGTCGCGAGCACCCGACCCCGAAGGGTCCAGCCCGCGAACGGGGTGTTGCGCCCCTTGGTGTGGAACCGCGAGGGGTCCACGACCCACTCGGCGGCGGGGTCGAACAGCACCAGATCGGCCTGCGAACCGGGCTCGAGCGAGACCTCGGGCAGACCGAAGATGCGACGCGGCGCGTCGGTCCACAGCTCGACCGCGCGCGCGAGCGACAGATGCCCGGGCTCGACGAGGTGCGTGATCGTGAGCGCGAGCGCGGTCTCCAGACCGACGATGCCGAACGGCGCGTCGGTGAACGGGCGCGCCTTCTCGTCGGCGGTGTGCGGCGCGTGATCGGTGGCGAAGCAGTCCACCGTGCCGTCCACGATCGCGGCGATGCACGCGGCGCGATCCTCCTCGGACCGCAGCGGCGGGTTCATCTTGGCGTTCGTGTCGTAGTCGCCCACGGCCTCGTCGGTGAGCACCCAGTAATGCGGGCAGGTCTCGCCGGTGACCGGCAGACCGCGGCGCTTCGCGTCGCGCAGCGCGTCGAACGACTGCGCCGCCGACAGGTGCGCCAGGTGCACGCGACCGCCCGTGAGCTCGGCGAGGTCGGCGTCGCGGCGGCACATGATGCTCTCGGCCGCACCGGGCAAGCCGCGCAGGCCGAGGCGCGTGGCGGTGAAGCCCTCGTTCATGACGCCGTCACCCTTGAGCGTCGGGTCCTCCTCGTGACAGATGATGGGCCGACCCGTGGGACGCGCGTACTCGAGCGCGCGTCGCATCATGGCGGCGCTGGTCACGGGGTGACCGTCGTCGGAGAACGCCACCGCGCCCGCGCGTGCGAGCGCGTCGAGCGGCGCCAACTGCTCGCCCTTCTGCCCCACCGTGACGGCCGCGATGGGCAGTACGGTGCAGTGGCCCGCGGACTCGCCGCGACGGCGCACCCACTCGACCCACGCCGCGGTGTCCACGACCGGGTCGGTGTTGGGCATGCAGGCGATCGCGGTGAACCCACCCGCGGCGGCCGCGCGCGTGCCGGTCTCGATGGTCTCCTTGGCGGACTGACCGGGCTCGCGCAGGTGCACGTGCAGGTCCACGAGCCCGGGCGCGATCACCGCGCCGCGCGCATCGAGCACGCGAGCGTGCTCGGGCACGGTGCGCGGCACCGGCACCACGACGCCGTCCTCGACCGCGAGCGTGATGCGCTCACCGGTGCGCCAGTGCGTGACGTCCTTGAATAGGGTGAGCGAGCTCATCGGGCCTCCACGGCAGCGGTGAATCCGTGCGGGCGACGCGTGGCGTCGGCGCAGCGGCGCAGCACGGCGCAGCGCACCGCCACACCGTTGGCGACCTGCGCGAGGATGCGCGCGCGCAGCCCGTCGGCCACCTCGTGCGCCAGCTCCACGCCGCGATTGACCGGACCCGGGTGCAGCACGACCGCGTGCGGCTGCATGAGCGCGATGCGCTCGGGCGACAGCCCCCACACGCGCGCGTACTCGCCGTACGAGGGCAGCAGCCCCTTGTCCATGCGCTCGCGCTGCAACCGAAGCGCCATGGCGGCGTCGGCCCCCGCGAGCGCGTCCTCGATGGTGGGCGCGACGTCGCAACCGAGCAGCGCGACGTCGGCCGGCATGAGCGTGTTGGGCCCGCACACGGTGACGCGTGCGCCCAGCGTGGTGAGACCCGCGATGGCCGAGCGCGCCACGCGCGAGTGCGCGATGTCGCCCACGATCGCGAGGCGGCGGCCCTCGAAGCGCCCCTCCCACGCGTCCTGCAGCGTGAGCAGGTCGAGCAGGCCCTGCGTGGGGTGCTCGTGCATGCCGTCGCCGGCGTTGATCACGCCCATGCGATCGAGCTGGCGCGCGAGCCACACGGGAGCACCCGACGAGGGGTGACGCACGACGACGAGCGCCGAGCCCATGGCCTCGAACAGGCGGATGGTGTCGAGCAGCGTCTCGCCCTTGTTGAGCGAGGAGGCCGCGCTGGAGAACACCACCACGTTGGCGCCCAGACGCTGCGCCGCGATCTCGAACGAGGTGCGCGTGCGGGTGGAGTCCTCGATGAAGGCCAGCACCACGGTGAGCCCGGCGAGGTCGGTGCGGTTGGGCTAGCCCTTGGCGAGCCAGCTCCGCTCGCGGGCCGAATCGGCGAGCAGCGCGAGGAGTTCCTCGCGCGCCATACCCTCGAGCCCGAGCAGGTGGCGGCCATCGGTCGCGACCTCGTCGTCGAGATCGGCCGCGGCACGGCTCATGACAGCCCCACGGGTGGCCGCGAGCGCGAACGACTCGGGACCTCCGAGGGCAGAAAAAATCCCGGCGCCGGTCGGCGTCGGGGCATGCGTAGGCACGGACGAGGGCATGGACCGTCCTCCTGGCGGACTCTCTGGACCGCCTTAAGGGTGGAGTTCTGGCACGAACCGGTCGGCAGGATAGGACAA
>JBEGJG010000002.1:0-25970 GCA_041184705.1 Candidatus Eiseniibacteriota bacterium | reverse complement strand
TCTGTTCCGCGACGCGCTCGCGGCCGCCGACCCGAGCGTGGACTTCACGCGGTTCGATCAGGACCGCGACGGCTTCGTGGACATGGTGTGGATCGTGCACGCGGGCCCCGGGGGCGAGACCACGGGACGGCGCCGCGACCTGTGGTCCATCACCTCGCGCGCCTCCTCGGGATGGAACAACGCCACCGCCTACGAATGCGACGACCGCGTGATCGGCTCCCCCACGCTTCCTGTCCGGGTTCCGACCCGGGCAGTTGTCCGAGATCGGCGTGTACTGCCACGAGTTCGGCCATCTCCTCGGACTCCCCGACCTGTACGACACCGCGACGCTCGGGGGCAGCACCAACCTCGGCCCCGGCAACTGGTCGCTCATGTCCACGGGCACGTACGGCGGCGACGGACTGTCGCCCGAGTCGCCCGCGCACCTCGGGGCGTGGCCGCTGCTGTGGCTCGGGTGGGCCGATCGCGTGCGCCCCTCCCAGGACACCACGCTCGTGCTCGCTCCCGTGGCCGACGGCGGCCCGGTCGTGGAGGTGGCGTTCCAGGGCGAGGACGGTCCCGAGCACCTGCTGCTCGAGAACCGCGTTCGCGGGACGCGATTCGACCGGCAACTGCCCGGCGAGGGCCTGATCGTCCAGCAGGTGGACGAGGCGATCATCGGCGCGCGCATCGGCTCGAACAACGTCAACTCGGGCCCCACGCCGGGCCTGCGGATCCTCGAGGCCGACGGCGACTCCGACCTCGCGGCCGGGCTCAACCGGGGCGATGCGAACGATCCGTTCCCGGGCCAGACCCGTCGCGTCCGGATCGACGACCACACCCGTCCGAGCACGCGCAGCCTGTCGGGCGCGCCCACCAACATCGCGCTCTCCGACATGACGCGCATCGGCACGGACGCGGTGGTGCGCGTGCGCGTGCGCGCACCGGGCTGGGACGCTCCCGCGATCACCCCGGGCGACGACGTGCTCGCGGTCGCCGGTCCCGGGACGCGTGCGGTCGTGGCCCCGGCCGGCCACGCGTGGCGCGTCTCGTGCGAGTCCGACGGCGTGGGCTCGGCCATCCTGCTGCGCGAGCGTCCCTGGCAGGGCGAGTGGTCGGCGCCGCAGCGCGTGGACCTGGGGCACGGCCCGGTGCGCGAGCCCACGCTGGCGTGGCTCGGAGGGGACGACCTCGCGGTGGCGTGGATCGGCGAGACGGACGGTCCCGGTCAGGTGCGGTACCGCGCGCGCGTGCGCGGACGCTGGGGCAGCGTGCACACGGTGAGCACGAACGCCGAGGGTTGCCTCACGCCCGCGATCGCCGCCGACGCGCGAGGGCGCGTGTTCCTGTCGTGGCTCGAGGCCGCCGGGTTGCGCACGCGACTGCGATTCCTGTCGTTCCTCTACACCAGCCCGTTCGGGTCCGCGGGCACGCTCACGGGCGCGAACGACCTGCCGACCGCGCCCGCGGTCACCGCCGCGGGCAACGGCCGCGCCTACGTGGCGTGGCCCGACCTCGGCACGGGGTCGCACGTGCTGTGGGCCTGCCGCTTCCACCCCGACAGCGGGCTCTCGGCCCGCTTCCGCCTCACCCCCGTGACCCTCGATGCGCAACCGAGCGTGAGCCTCGCGGTGGACACCGCGGGCGTGCTGCATTCCGTATGGCAGTCGAGCGCGGGCAACGGCGGCGAGATCCACTACCAGCGCCGTCAACCCATCGGGCGACCGAGCCAGCGCGACACCACGCTCGACGCGATCGGCACCGGGCTGCAGAACCCGCGCATCGTGATCGATCCCGCAGGTGGACTGCACGTGGCCTACGAGCGTCTCGTGGACGGCTACTCGCAGGTGCGCTACAAGCGCTGGCGCCCCGACCTCGGCTGGGACCATCGCGCCACCGAGGTGAGCGACGACCCCGTGGCGGGTGCGGGACAGATCGACCTGCTGGCGACCTCGTGGGGCAACCTGAGCGTGCTGTGGAACGCGTTCGACGGCCAGCGCGTGCGACTCCGGCAGCGCGAACGTCGGCTCGACGGGGCCGCGGTCACCGCGGTCGAGTCCGCTCCGAGTCCCGCCCCTCGCGGCACGCTCGGCCCCAACCCGCTGCGTGCGGGCCGGGCGCTGGCCTGGTCCGCGACCGGACTCGAGACGGGCGACACGGTGGAACTCGTGGACGTGACGGGCCGCCGCGTCGCGGACACGCGCGCGCACGCGACCGGGCATGCCCGCTTCGAGGGCGCGGCGACGCGCTCGCTCGCGCCGGGGCTGTACTTCGTGCGAACCCCGGGTGCGGCACGCGACGCCCGTGTGGTGGTGGTGCGCTGATCGCGATGCCCCTGCTCGCGTGGCTCTCGCTCCCGCTGCCGTTCGCGCTCGCGGGTGTGCTCACGCTCGACCCCGTCACCGCTCAGCGCTGGCCACCGTGCGGGGCTTGGCGATTACCGGTCGGTGACCCGTACGCGGTGAGCGACCAGCGTCCGAGCGAGCCCGGTCCTTACTTCCTGCTGCGCGGTGTGGAATGGGACGGACGTCGCGCGTCGCATCAGGGCGCCGACCTCGGCAACGGTCGCAGCGGTGGCGTGGTTCGCGCCGCCGCGGCCGGGCTCGTCGTGAGGACCGCCGACCGTGGACACCACGGCGGCTACGGCACGCACGTGGTGATCGCGCACCGCCTGCCCGAGGGCGTGCTCGCGTACTCGGTGTACTCGCATCTGCTGCGCGGCTCGGTGCGCGTGCGCGAGGGCGAGGGCGTGCCCGCCGGCCACGCGATCGCGCGCGTGGGCGCGACCGGGCGCGCGAGCACACCGCACCTGCACTTCGAGGTCCGCCTGGCCCGCGACCCCGAGGAGCGCTGGGAGCACGCCCGCATCGAGGATCCGCTGGCGTGGGTGGACGAGCGCCTACCCGCGCACCGCGCCGACTCGACCCGCGCGGAGGCGTATCTCGAGTGGGGCGAATGCTCGGCCCTCGTGTCGGCCGGCGTGCGATCCGACGACCGTCTGACGCGCGAGCTGTGGTGGCGCATGATCGCCGCAGCGGCGCGCGGCCCCGTGCTCGACCCTGCGCTCGAGGCGGAGGCGTTGCGCGACTCGCTCATCGAGGACGGCGTGCTCCCCGAGCAGGATGAGGAGCACCGTCCGGGCCGACCGGCGTCGTGGGACGACGTCGAGCGCGACCTGCGGCGATTGCGTGAACTGGGCGTGCGCGTGGGCCCCGCTCCGCTCGAGCGCACCCGTCACCGCGAACGACTCGACGAGGCCTTCGGCACCCCCACCCCGTTCGCGGAACGCTCCACGCTCGAGGACCGCGAAGGCCGCCCGACCGTGATCGAGGCGCTGCTGCTGCTCGCGGAACTCGGTCAGCGCGACGAACCCGAGGCCCGACCCACGAAGGACAAGTCCACACGCGGCAAGCGACGTACGAGCACGAAGGGCAGCGCTCAGCCGCGTCCTTGACCATGCATGCGCGCGGGTGGCAGAGTCCCGCCGCATCCGAAGTCGGCTGTGACGGGGACAGTAGCCCGCGCAGGACCACGAGCGAGCCGGGGACGGTGGGAGCCCGGCGGACCCCACGCGACGCGAACATCACCCCTGAGCCCGGGAGGAGTCGGCGCCCCGCGGCGCCGTACGAGAACCCGCGTGGCGGCCCGCCACGACACGAAGCGAGGGCCGGAGCCCCGTGCTCCACGAGGCGCGCACCGCGAGGTGGGCGCGAAGCCGGGTGGGAACGCGACGCCCCATCGCCCCGGCGGGACCCCACGCGCATGCGCGGGTCCCGCCGGGGCGTTCCCGTTCGCCGTTCCCGGAGGAGCCCATGTCGGACCAGCCCCGCAAGCCCGGCTACAAGGACACCATGAACATGCCCGAGACCCCCTTCCCCATGAAGGCGGATCTCGCGACGCGCGAGCCGGGGCGGCTCGAAGCATGGACGGCGGCGGCGGCCTACGAGGCGCTGCGCGCCGCACGACGCGGGCGACCGATGTGGCTGCTGCACGACGGCCCGCCGTACTCGAACGGCGACATCCACATGGGCACCGCCGCCAACAAGATCTGGAAGGACGCCGCCGTGCGGCAGGCCTCGCTGCAGGGCTTCGACGCCCCGTACGTGCCGGGCTGGGACAACCACGGCATGCCGATCGAGATGCAGGTCGGTCGCGAGTTCGCCGAGCGCAAGCACAAGCCGACGCGACTCGAGTTGCGCAAGGCGTGCCGCACCTACGCGACGAAGTGGATCGACACGCAGCGTGCGCAGTTCATCCGGCTCGGCGGCTGGGGCGACTGGTTCCGTCCGTACCGCACCATGGCGCCCGAGTTCGAGGCCGAGATCCTCGAGACGCTGTGCGCGCTGCACGAGCGCGGCTTCATCCAGCGCGGTAAGCGTGCCATCCACTGGTGCCCGACCGATCGCACCGCGCTCGCCATGGCCGAGATCGAGTACGCCGACTCGCCCTCGCCCAGCATCCTCGTGCGCTTCCCGCTGCGCACCGACGGCCCCGCGGGTGCGCTCGCGGCGTGGCCGGGCGTGAGCGCGGTGGCGTGGACCACCACGCCGTGGACGCTGCCCGCCAACCTCGGTCTCATGGTGGACCCGTCCGCCGACTACGCGATCGCGCGCACCGCCGACGGCCACACCGTGGTCGTGGCCGAGGCCCGACTCGCGGCGATCGGCGAGCGGCTGGGCACCGCCCTCGAGCGGCTCGGCACGGTGCGCGGCGCCGATCTCGTGGGGGCGATCTTCGCGGGCCCGTTCGGCAACGACTCGCGCGCCGTGGACGGCACGCCGTTCGTGAGCATGGAGGACGGCACCGGCATCGTGCACACCGCACCGGGCCACGGCACCGAGGACTTCCAGGTCGGCGCCCGCGCCGGACTCGGTCTGGTCTGCCCGGTGGACGAGGGCGGACGGTTCACGCCCGAGGTGCCGCACTTCGCGGGCCGCAGCGTTCTCGACGTCAACGACGACATCATCCGTTGGCTCGGCGAGCAGGGCGTGCTGCTGCACGCCACGAGCTTCAACCACAGCTACCCCCACTGCTGGCGCTGCCGCAAGCCGGTCATCTTCCGCGCCACCGACCAGTGGTTCATGATCGTGGACCACGACGGTCACCGCGAGCGCTGCGTCGAGCAGGTCGAGCGCGCGGTGTCGTGGGATCCCGAGAGCTCGCGCAACCGCATCCGCGAGGCGGTGCGCAGCCGTCCCGACTGGTGCCTGTCGCGCCAGCGCAGCTGGGGCGTGGGCATCCCGGCCGTGTACTGCGAGGGCTGCGGTGTGCCCTCGCTCGACGCACGGGTCATGCGACAGGCCGCCGCGATCGTGCGCGAGCACGATTCCGACGCGTGGTACGAGCGTCCGGTCGAGGACTTCCTGCCCGCCGGCTACGCCTGCCCCTCGTGCGGCTCGAAGGGTCCCTTCCGCAAGGAGGAGGACGTGCTCGACGTGTGGTTCGACTCGGGCAGCACGCACCGCGCGATCCAGGTCTCGCACCCCGAACTGCGCCCCGCGTGGGAGGCGGCGCGCGAGGGCCGCGCCGAGGTGCTGTTCTTCGAGGGCCCGGACCAGCATCGCGGTTGGTTCAACTCGTCGCTCATGGTGGGCGTGGGCGTGGAGCGCGTCGCGCCCTACACGCGCGTGGCGACGCACGGCTGGGTGCTCGACGGCCAGGGCCACGCCATGCACAAGTCCAAGGGCAACGTGGTCAACCCGCTCAAGCTCATCGAGAAGCACGGCGCCGACGTGGTGCGGTGGTGGGCGCTCGCGACCGACTGGCGGGGCGACGTGCGGGTGGGCGACGAGATCCTGCAGCGCGTCGCGGACGCCTACCGCAAGGTGCGCAACACGCTGCGCTTCCTGCTCGGCAACCTGTCCGACTTCACGCCCGCCGATTCGCTACCGTACGAGCGACTGACGCGCGTGGACCGCGCCTTCGCCGACCACCTCACCCACCGCATCGCGCGCATCCGCGGCGAGTGGGCGGCGCTGCAGTTCCATCGCGCCCTCGACCAGATCCTCGACCTGTGCACGGTGGACCTGTCCGCCGTGTACCTCGACCTCGCCAAGGACCGCCTGTACGCGCTCACGCCCGGCGATCCGCTGCGGCGATCGGCGCAGACCGTACTGTGGCAGGCGTTGCACGACCTCACGCTCGCGGTCTCGCCCGCGCTCGTGTTCACCGCCGACGAGGCGTGGAGCACGCACCCCGGGCTCACGGCCGAGTGCGCGAGCGTGCACCACGCCGAGTGGCCGAAGCGCGACGAGGCGGGACGCACGAGCGACGAGTGGGCGTTCCTGCGCGAGGTGCGCGACACGGTGAACGCCGCGATCGAGCCGCTGCGTGCGGCCCGTACGGTGGCGACCACCGCCGAGACCGAGGTCACGCTGCGTGCGCCGCGTGCCTGGACCGAGCGACTGGCCGCCTACGGCGACGAGCTCGGCGCCCTGCTCATCGTGGCCGCGGTCACGCTCGAGACCGCACCCGACGGCGCCGAACCGTCGGTCGAGGTGCGGCGCAGCGAGCGGGCGAAGTGCGAGCGGTGCTGGATGTACCGCTCGGACGTGGGGGGCGATGCCGCGCACCCGGCCCTGTGCACGCGCTGCGTCGGCGTGCTCGCGGCGCGGGCCTGAGCGCGCGCCTCGGCACCGGCCTCAGTCGCGGCCGGTGTCGAGGCGCAGCTCGGCCTGCGGCGGGTAGCGTCGCTTCAGGCGATCCACGAGTCCACGGAACGCGGGCGTGTCGCCCTGCAGCGGGACCGTGTCCGTGTCGATCGTGAGCACCTCGCCCTCGAGCGCGGCGCGCCGCATCCAGTCGTCGTAGGCGTCGTTGAGTCGGCGGATGTAGCCGAGGTCGATCGCCTTCTCGCTCTCGCGGCCGCGCTTGGCGATGCGCCCCATGAGCGTCTCGGGGCTCGCCTTGAGGTACACGATGAGGTCCGGCGGCCGCAGGAAGCCGACCATGCAGCGGAACAACGAGACGTAGTTCTCGTAGTCCACGTCGGTCATCGAGCCCTGCTGCCACAGGGTCTTGGCGAAGATCTCCGCGTCCTCGTAGATGGTGCGGTCCTGGATGAACGGCAACGAGCTGCGGCCGATCTCGACCTGCGCCTTGAAGCGTTCGCCGAGGAAGTAGATCTGGAGGTGGAAGCTCCACCTCGGCATGTCCTTGTAGAACGGGTCGAGGTACGGGTTCTGGATGACGGGCTCGTAGTGCGCGGCCCATCCGAGTTCGGACGACAGCCGGTTCGTGAGCTCGGTCTTGCCCACCCCGATGTTGCCGGCGATCGCGAGGAAGAAGCCGCTCATCGCGTCCCCCGGGTGCGTCCGGACGGGCGCCCGAACGGGCATCGCATCAGCGCAGGGGACATCGGGGACCGGTCCATTCCACCACCCAGAGGGGTTCGCGACGGGGACAGCGGGACTCGGCGAACGAGCGGGACCCCGTCCGGCGCCGCCGGGCGGGGTCCCGAGTGTCGGCCGAGGGGCACGCTATCGGCGCGCCCCACGAGCGTCAAGACGCGGGCGCGTCGTCCTCGTCGCCCTCGTCGGCCGCGCCCCCGCGCCGGAACCGTGCCGCATCGAGCCCGTGCTTGCGCAGCAGGTCGTGCAGCGTGGGTCGGCTCACCTCGATGTCGCGCGCCGCGCGCGTGACGTTGCCCGCGTTGCGCACCAGGGCCTCGACGAGCAGTCGTCGCTCGGCCTCGTCACGCGCCGACTGCAGCGTCGGCAACGGCTCGGTGGTGCCGCCCACCGACTCCAGCTCGAGGTCCTCGGGCCGCAGGTAGGCGTCCTGCGCGAGGATGACCGCGCGCTGCATGCGGTTCTCGAGCTCGCGCACGTTGCCGGGCCACGCGTGCGCCATGAGGGCGCGCAGCGCGGCCTGCGTGAAACCCTTGAGACGGCGCTTGTGCTCGCGACCGTAGAACTCGAGGAAGTACTCGGCCAGCAGACGCAGGTCGTCCCCACGCTCGCGCAGGGCCGGGACCTGGATGGTGATGACGCCGAGGCGGTAGAAGAGGTCCTCGCGGAACCGACCGTCGGCGATCATGGTCTTGAGGTCGCGATTGGTGGCCGCGACGACGCGCGTGTCCACCGGGATGGACTCGCGCCCGCCGATGCGCTGCACGATGTGATCCTGCAGGAAGCGCAGCAGCTTGACCTGCAGGTGCGAGGGCACGTCCCCGATCTCGTCGAGGAACAGCGTGCCGTGATCGGCCAGCTCGAACTTGCCCTCGCGAGCGCGATGGGCGTCGGTGAACGCGCCGCGCTCGTGGCCGAACAACTCGGACTCGAGCAGGCTCTCGGGGATGGCGCCGCAGTTGATGGGCACGAACGGCTGGTCGCGCCGCGGGCTGGCCTCGTGGATGGCGTGCGCGACGAGTTCCTTGCCGGTGCCGTTCTCGCCGAGCACGAGCACGTTCACGTCGGTGCTGGCGACGCGCTGGATGAGCGCGTACACCTTGCGCATCGCCTCGGACTCGCCCACGAGCCGGTGGTAGCGCCGCTTGGGGACCGGGGTCCCGGCCTGCTGCTCGAGTTCGATGCGCCGGATGTGCGAGGCGCGCCTCAGGATGACGCGCAGCTCCTCGAGCTCGATCGGCTTGGCGTACCAGTCCACCGCACCGCGGCGGATGGCCGCGAGCGCGTTCTCGCGGCTGTCGTTGCCGGTCACCATGATGACCTTGGTGTTCGGGTGGCGCTCCACGATCTCGTCGAGGAGGTCGAGCCCCTCGGGGCCCTGACTGGGAGGGCCGAGCGTGACGTCGAGCGTCACGATGCCGGGCTTCTCCTCGCGCACCATACGACGCGCCTCGTCGGCACTGGACGCGGTCACGACCTCGTACTCCCCGGCCAGCCCCCAGCGCAACTGGTTGAGGATGCTCTCCTCGTCATCCACGATGAGAAGCTTCTCGAGGCTCACGCACCCTCCACGACCGGCGCCGGTCCGGCCGGCAGGCGCACCGTGAACACGGTGCCCTCACCCGGACGACTGCGCGCATCGATGGTACCACCGTGGGCCTCGACGATGCTGCGGCACTGCGCCAGCCCCACGCCGAGCCCACCCTTCTTGGTGGTCGAGAACGGCTTGAACAGCTTGGTGCGAAGGAACTCCTCGGTCATGCCGCGGCCGTCGTCGCTCACCTCGATCACCGCCTCGCGCTGCCCGCTGGCCCCCGACACGGTGATGGCGCGCACGCCGATGCGCCCACCCGTGCCCAGCGCCTCGCGCGCGTTCACGAGCAGGTTCACCAGCACGCGCCCGATCTGCGTGCGGTCCACGACCGCCTCGGCGCCCTCGGGCACCACGACCTCGACCTGCAGCCCCGGCGTGCCCCCCAGCGCCAACCCGCTCTCGACGAGCGCGTCGGAGACCAGGTCGCGCAACGCGACCGCGGCACGCTGCGGCTGCGGCGCGGCCGAGACGCCCGAGACCTGCGCCATGAGCTCGCGCAACGAGCGCACGGATCGCTCGACCACCGCCATCGCGTCGCGCTGGAAGTCGGGGTTGCCCATGTGACGGCGCGCGTTGTCCACCACCAGCGCCAGCCCCGAGACGTGGTTCTTCATGTCGTGCAGCACGAAGCTCGACAGACGCTGCAGCGACTCGAGCTGCCGGGCCTCGGCCATGCGCTCGGCCTGCCGCGAGAACCACAGCGCCGAGGCGAGCTGACGCGACATCGCGGTGAGGAACTCGAGGTCCTCCTCGCTCCACGCCTCGTCCCCGCGCTTGGGGCTCAACCACAACAGCGCGATCACCGGCTCGGCCACCGCGAGCGGTGCGCACACGGCCGCCCCGACCGAGGTCCGCAGCAGCTTGCTCGATTCGATGGCCTGCGCGACCTCGGGGTCGAGCGCACGATCGCTGAACAGCACCGGCCACCGTTCGCGCTCGAACCAACGCACGAGCGGATGCGTCGCCTCGAGCGTGGTGGGCGTGTCCGAGGGCCCGTAGAGCAACCGGAACGCGCCCGCGGGATCCTCGCGGAAGTGGATGGCGACGTGGTCGGCGTCGAAGATCTCACGCATGAGCGTCTCGACCTGTCGGCACACGTCCTCGGGGGCGGCGGCCGGCGACAGGGCGGCCGAGACGCGACCCCACTCGCGGCGATAGTCGTAGCGGTACGCGTAGAAGTTACGGTCCACGAACCGCCGGATCGCACGCCCGGTGGCGGGCTGCACCATGAGCAGGATCGCACCGCCGGCCACGAACACGAGGAACGCCACCACCACGTAGGCGCGGAACTCGGTGGAGAGCGCCGGCAGCACGCGCGAGAGCGCGAACGTGAGGACCAGGAACGCCACGGCGAGCGTGATCGAGACCGAGGAGTAGTACACGACCGGTCGGCCCACCGGCACGCTCATGTCGCGCAGGCGGCGACGGGCGAGCGCGAGTGCGGCGGTGCACCCCGACACGAACAGCAGCGGCGAGGCGGTCGCGAGCCACGCGACCTCGACGCGCCCCTGCAGCACGCCGGCCGAGACGACCAGCAACTCGGTGAGCACCGCCACGAGGATGGACAGGAACAGTCCCCCGAGTCGGCGCTGGGCCGAGGCCGGAGCCGCGCGCAGCATGCCCTCCATGTTGAGCAGCACGAGGAGCATGGTGATGGCGAGGTACGCGAGGTAGGCCTTGCCGAGCGGACCCAGCACCACGATGGGCCCCTCGGGGCCGAGCACCACCGAGTCGAGCACCAGCGGCGAACGGGCGAGCCCGAACAACGCGAGGCAAGCGATCAGCGACAACGCGAGCGGAGCACCGGCCTCGCGCAACTGGCGACTCGGCTCGGGCCGACCGAGCAGCACCGAGAGCGCGAGCCACAGCCACGACGCGAGCGCCGAGACGCGCGCGAGGTAGTCGGCCCAGACGTGCGCCGAGGTCACCGTGTCGGCGCGCAACAGACCGAGCACACCGGCCTGCAGCGCCCCGAGGGCGAGGAAGGACGCCGAGAACAGCAGCGTGATGAGCCACTGCCCGCGCTGCAGCACGGCGATGACGCCGATCGCCAACAGCAGCATCGCGCTCGCCGAGACGCCGGCCTGCTGCAGCGCGGTCGGGGCGAACGCGTTCATGCCGTGGGACCCGGGGCGTACTCGGGCACGCAGACGCGCAGACCCGCGCGGATCGCCTCGGGCGTCCCGTCGGCCGCGATGCGTTCGAGTTCGGCGACCTGGGCACGCAACGCGGCCTCGTCCTCGGGGGCGAGGTCCCAGGTCAGGATGCGCTCGCGCCGCGTCACACGCGCCGCCTCGGCACGCGAGTGCAGCTCCTCGTGCAGCTTCTCGCCCGGACGCAGGCCCGTGAACACGATCGCCACGTCCTCGCCCTCGCGCAGACCCGCGAGCCGGATGAGCTGACGTGCGAGATCCACGACCTTCACGGGCTCGCCCATGTCGAGCAGGAACACCTCACCGCCCTGCCCGAGGGAGGCGGCCTGCAGCACGAGACGCACCGCCTCCGGGATGGTCATGAAGTAGCGCGTCACGTCGGGGTGCGTGACGGTGATGGGCCCGCCGCGCTCGAGCTGGCGCTGGAACAGCGGCACCACCGAACCGTCGCTGCCGAGCACGTTGCCGAAGCGGACCGCGCAGAACACGCCACCGCCTCGCCGCGAGGCGGCCTGCACGAGTCGCTCGCAGACGCGCTTCGAAGCACCCATGACGCTGCTCGGGTTGACGGCCTTGTCGGTCGAGATGAGCACGAACCGTCCCACGCCGTGACGGAGCGCGGCGTCCACGAGCAGGCGGGTGCTCGCGACGTTGTTGAGCACCGCCTCGCGCGGCGCGTCCTCGAGCAGCGGCACGTGCTTGTGCGCGGCGGCGTGCAGCACCACCTCGGGGCGGTGCGCGGCGAGCACGCGCTCGACCGCGTCGCCATCGCGCAGGTCGGCGAGCACCGCGACCACCGGCAGCGTGGGGCGCGCCGCGAGCAGTTCGCGCTGCGTGAAGTAGAGACCGTTCTCGGCATGATCGAGCAGCACGAGCGAGGCCGGGTCGTGCGCGGCGACCTGACGCGCCAGCTCCGAACCGATCGAGCCGCCCGCACCGGTCACGAGCACGCGTCGTCCCCGCAGCAGTGCGCCCACGTCGGTGTCGTCGGCGGGCACGGGCTCGCGGCCGAGCAGGTCCTCGAGCCGCACGTCGCGCACGCGCGCGAGCGTGAGCGGGGCCCCGGGCGGCAGCTCCGACATGGCGGGCACCGTGCGCAGGCGCACGCCCGCGGCCTCGCAGGCCGCCGCGACCTCGCGCAGCACGCGACCCGGCATGGCGGCGTCGGCGACCACCGCGACCTCGGGCCGCATTCCGGCCAGCACGCGCGGCAGGTCGGCGAGCGTGCCGAGCACCTTGAGTCCCTCGACGAGGTGTCCGGTCAGGCGCGGGTCGGCGTCCACGAACCCGATCGGGACCAGCCCCTCCTCGCCCGAGCGCTTGCGGCGCATCTCCTGCACCAGTCCGACCGCGGCATGGTCGGCACCGATGACGAGCGTGCGCACCGGGCGCGCGCCGCTGCCCCCGATCACGCGCTCACGCCACAGTCGCCACGCCAGACGCACCGCACCGAGCGCGAGGAACTGCGTGGCCCACACGGCCGGCACGAGGGTGAGCGGCAGGAGTCCGTCGGAGCGCGTCCAGGACAGCGCGGCCCACGCGACCGCGGACAACGACACGCCGCGCGCGAGCTGGAACGCGGTGACGGTCCCGGCGTAGCGCCACAGTCCGTGGTAGAGGCCGGCGATCCAGAACCCGAGCAGCGAGAGCGCGGTGTAGGGCAGCGCGATGCGCGCCCAGACCGCGAGCACGTCGGCGGGGATCGTGCCGTCGTGACGCAGCCACAGGCTCAGCGCCACCGCACCATGCACGAGCGCCACGTACCCGGTCGTGAGGACCAGCGTGCGTGGCGCCTTGCGGAGGTTCATCGGCCCTCCGGGCCTCGGGTCGCGAGGGACGCGACCCGGATAGATGGTAGCGCTACGGGGATTCGAACCCCGGTTTGATGGCTGAGAACCACCCGTCCTAGACCCCTAGACGATAGCGCCACGAAATCTCAATCTGGCTGCCCGGCAAGGATTCGAACCTCGACTAACAGGGCCAGAACCTGTCGTGCTACCGTTACACTACCGGGCAGTGAAGGCGGCGACTCTAATCGTAAGCGCCCGACCGCGCAAGTCGCCCCCACCCGCCCCTCAGGCCCCGGCCGCGAGCGGGGATTCGGCCTGCCAGCGAGCGGCGGCCGCCCGCAGTCGCTTCGCCGCGGGAGCGCGCCCCACCAGCCACAACACCTCGAAGATGCCCGGGGCGGCCTTGCGACCGGTCACCGCGACCCGGGCCGGGGCGATCACCTCGCCCGCCTTGACCCCGAGTTCGGTGGCCAGTCCCCGCGTCGCGGCCTCGATCGCGGGCAGCGTCCACTCCCCCAGCCCCTCGAGCCGCTCGGCGAGCGCGACCAGTCGCGGCCCCGCCCCCGCACGCTGCACCAGTTCGGTCCACGCCTCGGGCTCGATCGCCGGCGACTCCTCGAGCACGAACGCCCCCACGTCGAGCGCGTCGGCGAGCGTGCGCAGACGCTCCCCGAGCGCACGCACGAACGTGGTGCACCACTCGTCGCCGCGCGCACGCAGGTCGTGTCCGCGTGCGGCCAGGAATCCGAGGACGCGCGCGACGCGGTCGGACTCGTCGAGCCGCTTGAGGTGCTGCGCGTTCACCCACTCCAGCTTCTGCGTGTCGAACACCGCCGGGTTGGGGTTCACGCGTTCGAGCGCGAACACGCGCTCGAGCTCGGCGAGCGTGAACAGCTCGGTGTGGCCGTCGAGCGCCCAGCCCAACAGCGCGAGGAAGTTGATCATGCCCTCGGGCAGGATGCCGAGGTCGCCGAACGCCTCGACGCTCGTGGCGCCGTGCCGCTTGGAGAGCCGCTTGCCGTCGGGGCCCAGGATCATGCTGGCGTGCGCGAACACCGGCACCGCCGCGCCGAGCGCACGGTAGATGAGGATCTGGCGCGGGGTGTTCGAGATGTGGTCGTCACCACGGATGACGTGCGTGATGGCCATGGTGAGGTCGTCCACGACGCACGCGAAGTTGTAGGTCGGCAGACCGTCCCCGCGCACGAGCACGAAGTCGTCGAGCACCGCGCTCTGGAACGAGACGCGGCCGCGCACGATGTCGTCCCACGCCACCTCCTCGTCGGCGAGCGGACGCGCGAAGCGCAGCGCGGGCCGAGGACCGGAGGCGCGACGCGCGGCGCGCTCCTCGGCCGACAGCGTGCGGCAACGGCCGTCGTAGCGCGGGTCCTCGCCGCGCGCCAACTGCTCGGTGCGGCGCGCCTCGAGCTCGTCGGGCGTGCAGAAGCACGGGTAGGCGCGCCCCTCGGCCTCGAGTCGCGCGGCGTGCTCGTCGTAGAGCGCACGCCGTTCGGTCTGGAAGTACGGCCCGTAACTCCCGCCCACCTCGGGCCCCTCGTCCCAGCGCAGCCCGAGCCAGCGCATCCCGGCGAGGATGGCCTGCACCGAGGCGTCGGTCGAGCGCTCGGCGTCGGTGTCCTCGATCCGCAGCACGAACGTGCCGCCGGTCGCGCGCGCGAACAGGTAGTTGTAGAGCGCGGTGCGCGCCCCTCCCACGTGCAGGAAGCCGGTGGGGCTGGGGGCGAATCGGACGCGAACGCTCATCTCGGGGCTCCGGGGGTCGGGGACGCGGCGACGGGACCACCGAGACCTAACCGGGCCGCGCGCGAGGGTCAAGCGCGACGGGCGGGCCCCGCGAGGGACCCGCCCGTCTCGATCAGCCTGCTGGGGTCACTGCAGCACGACGAGCTTCCGCGTCAGACTGCGGTCGCCCACGGTGAAGCGGGCGAAGTACACGCCACCGTCCACCGTGCGCCCCTTGGCGTCGCGCAGATCCCACTCGAGCGAGAACCGGCCGAGCGGGGCCGAGCCCGAGTCCACGCGCTTCACGAGACGACCCGAGAGGTCGTACACGCCCAGCTCGTAGCGCGCACCGGCCAGGGCCGAGGGCACGCCGAACCACAGCCGGGTGCGGTTCGTACCGTGGGTCACCGGGTTCGGCTGCGGCACGGCGAACTCGAGCTGCGCCACACGACCACCCGGCCGCGGGCCCTCCTCCTCTTCCACGCCCACGAACAGCGGGGCGTTCGCGAAGCCGGTGCGGCGAGCGTCGTGCATGAACTGCGGCCACGGCGGGGTGCGACCGGGCGAGTACGGGAAGTCGTAGTCCCAGACGTACACGTTCTTGTCCCAGCCGGCGACCACGATCTCGGTCTTGCCGTCGGCGTCGATGTCGCCCAGCGCGGGCGCACCGCGGATCTCGCCCGAGAGCTTGATCGGGAAGCCCGGAAGCACCGAGGCGTTGGCGCCGGAGAGCGCCATGAGCTGGCCGTCCTCGCCACCGCACACGATGTCGTTGAAGCCGTCACCGTTGATGTCGGCGACCACCGGGCTCGACTCCGAGGCGCCCGAGTTGAAGGTGCTGTAGCGCACGTTGCTCCACGGCGCGATGAGGTTGCCGTCGCGGTTGAACACGTACACGCCACCGTTGGTGCTCTGGTAGATGATGTCCGTGAAACCGTCGTTGTTCATGTCGGCCAGGGCCGGCGAGGGCGACTTGCTCACGCCGCCCGCGCGGATCCACTTGGGCCAGCCGGCACGACGGCGACCGTCGGTGCCGAGCACGTAGAGCGAGTCCGTGGCGGACGCGAACACGATCTCGGGCGAGGTGTCACCGGGGCCGTCGAGGAAGCCGATGGCGGCCGAGGCCCAGATCGGACCGTTCGCCGTGAACGGGAAGCCGGGCACGTTGGTGCCATCACCGTTCCACGCGTAGAGCTTGCCGTCGAAGCTGCCGTAGATGAGCTCGGGCAGACCGTCGGCGTCGATGTCGGCAGCGGCCGGGGAACCGAAGTTGACCGGCTGCCCCAGGACCTTGAACACGCCCTTGGTGGAGGGATTCGAGTCCCCGTCCATCCACTCGTTGCCGTTCGCGCGCATGACGTAGAAGCGGTTGCCGTTCGAGGCGAACGCGATCTCCATCTGCCCGTCGGCGTTGAGGTCGGTGACGACGGCCGACGACCAGATGGCGTCGGGGGTGCGCAGCGGGAAGCCCGGACGCACCTGACCGTTGCGATCGAAGACGTACACACCGGCCGAGTCCCAGCACGGCGCGATGAAGGACATGGTCTCGCCCGGTGCCAGCACGGCCATCGAGGGACCCGCGGCGTAGTACTGGCCGCGCTCGGTGAAGTCGCCGAGCGTCGCACCCTGACCGTCGGCGTCCACCGGGGCGGAACCGTCGGCGTTGAGCACGTACAGCACGTCCGAGCCGGCCGCGATGGTGCCCATCGTGGACGAGTACGGGAACTCGAGCGCGACCGAGGACGGCGTCGTGCCACCGGTCGGGATCGGGAAGATGGCGTGCGTGGGCGGGTTGGTGCTGACGCTCACGGTCGACGACACGTTCGACTCGTTGCCCGACGAATCCACGGTCGCGACGCGGTAGAAGAAGCGCGTCAGCGGCGCGAGCTGCTCGTCGTGGTAGTACGACGTGCGGTCGGTCGGGATCGGGTTCACCTTCGTGAACGGCCCGGTCGAGACCGTGGCGCGATAGACGTTGTAACCCATCACGTCCGGCGGCTCGAACCCCATCGTGACGCTACCCGCCGGACTGGAGTCGAACGACGTCTGGTCGAGCGTGAGCGTGAACGTCGCGGCGTTGTACGACACGACGCGGGCGGGCAGGAAGTAACCACCGCCATCCACGACGAGGTCGCCCGGGTTGAGCGTGGCGAGCAGGGTCTTCGTGGCGGCCGAAGCCGACGAGAACACCACCGTCGGCTGGCCGATCGTGGCGGTCCCTCCCGACAGCGTGACGGTCGGCACCCAGGTGAGCTTGACGGCATCCGATTCGCCGATCGCGGTCAGGCCGGTCGGGAGGTTCGGGAACGTGAGATCGAGGGCGTGCACCTGGCGCGGCAGCAGCGCGTCCGCGATCTCGATGCGGAAGCGCGCCCCGGCGCCGGTGACCGAGAACGTGAAGCCGTCCCCGGAACCGTTCACGTTCGGCGAGAGGTCGCCGAGCGTGGCGAGGCTGTCGGTGACGGTCGCGAGCCCGTTCGTGCACACGAGCTTGGCGTTCACACCGCGCGCCACGCCGCTACCGATGTTGCGGACGATCGGCGTGAGGGTCACGGTCTCGCCCGGCGTGGGACGACCGTCACCGTTGCCGACGGACTCGGTGATGGTGTGCGCGATGTGATCGAGCTCGGGAGCGCGCAGCGTGAGCTGGAACTCCTCGCGCCAACCGCGCGCGCCGTCCCACAGCACGAGCGTGAACGGCACCTCGCGCTGGTCCTGCACGTTGGCGGGCACCGCGATGCGGAAGGCGGTCACCGGGTTGCCGGTCGCACCCGCGGCGATCGTGCCGTAGCTGCCGTTCGCCTCCAGAAGGGTCACCGAGGGGTCGGTGGTCGAGAGGGTGGCCGAGACCGCGCCCGAGGTGGCCGCACCGCCGCGATTGCGCAGCGCGACGCGCAGGTCCACGGTCTCGCCCGCATCGGCGAAGCCGTCGGAGTTGCCCGTCGTGCCGCCGGTCGCGTCGTCGTCCACGGTGACCGCGGCATCGCCGACCACGGCGACCGCGGCCGCCGTCACCGGCACCACGACCTGGAACGGCCGCGCGTTGTAGGCCGTCGCGGTGAGCGTGAAGTTACCCGTGGAGTCGGGGCGGAACGGCAGCGTGACGTTGCCCGCCGCGTCGGTGAGCGCACTGCGGTACTCCTCGCCCGCCTTGTACGCGGTGACACGGGCGCCGGCCAGCGGCAGACCGCCGGTCTGGACGTTCACGGTCAGGAGCGAATCCCCGAGCGCGAACGACGACGGGCCCGCCACCGAGAGGGTGCGGAACTCGCCGTTGTACATGCGCAGTTCGGGATCACCGAGCATGAGGAGCGTGAGCTGGGTCCAGCGGTTCACACCGTCGTAGAACGAGTACGGCACGAAGGGCAGCTTCTGGCGCGCCTGCAGCTCGCCGACGGCCGAGACGCTGTCCTCGAAGAACAGTCGGAAGTACTCCTGCTGGTAGGCGCGACCCGCCGTGGGGAAGTCGAAGCGCGTCGAGCCGATCACCGTGACCGCACCGCCGCCCGGGTTCTTGACGAACGCCTCGGCGATGCACGGGAAGTCGATGGCGCTCGAGGTGCAGTTGATGGCGTACAGGTTGAACAGCTTGTCGCCGTTGGAGAGCGCGGAGGCGTCGGCGTTCACCATGCTCTCGTCACCGAGCGACATGGAGTTGCGGTAGCCGTGGCCGATGTGGAGCGCGAGCCCGTAGCCCTGGTTGAGCTGGGCGATCACGGCGGCGCGACTCTCGGGCAGCGCGCCCGGACGGTACGCCGGCTCGGTGTGGTTCTCGTACAGGCGGGTCACCTGGATCGAGGGGTTGAGGTCGGCGAGCGGCAGCACGTCCTCGGCCAGCACGGCACCGTCGAGGTCCACCGGGCCGCCGTTGTAGGGCTGCGGGAACAGCACCTCGGCGAACAGCAACCACTTGTTCATGTAGCCGGCGATCGGGTTGCGGATGTAACGGAACGTCTTGTTGACGAAGGTCTGGGCCTCGAGCGTCGTGCTGACCGTGGCGCGGCCCACGTAAACCTCGGGCAGCAGATCCGCGGCATCGCCCGGCATGAACTCGTCCTGATAGCCCTCGCCGAACTCGCTGTTGCCGTTCCCGTTCCAGTTCCCGTCGAGGCACGAGTAGTAGAGGTCGGCCGCGATGTGCTCGGTCTGGTAGAAGGACAGGTTGAACGCGAGTCGCTCGGGGATGACGTCGGTGTCGCCGCCGAGCAGCACCCACTTCACGCCCCACCGGGCGTAGGCGTCGCGGATGAACATGCGGATGCGCTCGGCATCGTCCGCGCCGTACGGGTACTGCTGACGGATGAACGAGGTCGTGCGCACGACGGCCGGCACGCCGGTCTGGGTCTTCCAGTCGGCGAGCTGCTGGAACACGGGTGCGAGCGCATCGTTGGTGATGATGAGGTACTGCACGGGGCTGCCGAGCACCGACGGCACCTGAAGGGGCTTGAACGGCTCGGCCACCGGCTTGCCGCCCGCGGCGACCGCACGCTCCGCACCGAACGAGACGAGGGCACGGCTCGGGATGCCGCTCGGGAGATCGTCCTCCCACTCGCGCACGATGCGCTCGCGCTCGACCTGCGGCGCGCCACCCTCGGCGAGCGTGAGTCGCAGCGTCATGCGCTGCACGCGCTCGAGGCGGCCCGTCGCGGGCTCCCAGCGCGTCGGCGCCAGACGCAGGTACGCCACGTTGCGACCACGCAGACCACCCTGCGTGCCCACGGCCGCGGGCTCGGCAGGCAGGAAGCCCTCGGTGGAGTAGACGGCGGCGTCCGCCTCGGTGCGCTCCTCGGGACCGGCACCCGGGCGCAGCACGGGCGCGGCGGCGATGCGCACGGCCTCCCGAAGCGGCTCGGTCTCGAGCCCCAGCACCTCGACGCGCTCGATGCGCATTCCGGCGGGCAGGTCCACACGTTCCGAGACCCAGGGCAGGTCGGGACGACCGGCCGCGAACTCGTGCATGCCACCCTTGAACCCGACACGCGTGAGACCGCGATCGGTCGAGACCTGGAGTCGTGCGGGGTCGAACGTCACGACGCGTTCGAGCGTGACCGCTGAAGCGGGCACGACTCCGAGTACGATCGCGAGTGCGACGAGGGGCAACGAAAGGATCGGACGCATGTCGGGAGCTCCCGTGGTCACGGAACGACGCGAGGTGTGGGATACGGAGGAAGAGGACTCGCGGGACGTGCGAGCGGCATGCGATGCGAGGACCCGGTCGCCGGGGGACGGCGTGGCCGCGGGACTCGCTTACATATCCTGAGAGTAGGGGCCTCTCGCCGAGGGGGTCAACGGGTTCCGGGCCGCTCCGCCACCGTACCGACCACCCACCACTCCGGTCCGCGTGCAGGATGCACGGTCGGCCTCGGCGCCCCGTTCCGGCCTGCCCAGAGCCACGGCAATCGGGCGACCGGCAGTACCACCCGCTCGCGAACGAGGACCCGTTCGCAGGAGTCGGGTTCCCACGGCTCTGTCAGCCCGACGCGCAGTCCGGACCGGAAGCTCCCCACCGCGGCACCTTCCTCACCCGCCCAGGGTTCGACCACCCCCGGCCCTTCCGGGACGAGGTCCTGCACCTCGACGAGCCGCGCCTGAGCGCCACCCCGAGCGAGCGCCGCCTCCACCCCCTTCACCCCGGCCTGCGCACGCAGGTCGGCGTAGTGGCCCGCTCGAGCCCACATACCCTGAAGGTCGCGCGCGAGGTCCGAGGTGGTCCCGTCCGGATCGTAGGCGAGCACGACGTGATGCGAGACCGGCCGTGACGGCTCGCGCGACGGTCGCCGCCCCGTCGCTCGCGACTCCACGGCGATCGGCGGCAACGGCCACGGCACGTCCTGCGTCGCATCCGGCAACCACCGAGTGTCGATCGCGCCACGCACACCGAGCGCATCCCCGAGCGCCTCGCGATCGATCCCCTCCACGAGCGAGGCTCGCACCGCGAGCGACGAGGTCGGTGCGAGATCGCCCCGCAACACGAGCAGCAGTCGTCGCCACGGACGTGCCGGCCGCGACTCGAGTCGCCAGTCGTCGGGCAGTCGCTGGTCCACGACCCCCGCGGGCAACGGCCACGCGAAGTCGCTCCCCCCGTCGCGCACGACTCCCAGCACACGTGCGGCACCGGTCACGAAGCGGATGTGCAGCGTGTCGCACGAGGCGATGCGGTCCACGACCGTGTCGGCCGCCACCAACGTGAGCGAGTGCCCCTCGCGCCACTGCGCGACACGCCACGGCCCTACGCCCACCGCCTCGGTCCAAGAACCCCGCCGAGTGCGGAACGGAACACCCACGCCCGGGCGCGCGAGACGCTCGAGCAGATCGGGCGCCGGGTAGGCCAGACGCACGAGCACCGTGTGGTCGTCGGGACACTCGATGCCCACCGTTCGAACCTGGCGCGTATCACGCTGCACCCCCTCGACCGCGGCGAGTTCCCATGCGCGCGTGGCGTGATCGGTGCGCGCGAGTCCGGCGACCAGCGCCTCGCGGACGGCGTCCGCGGTGAGCGGCGTTCCGTCGGTGAACCTCACCCCTCGACGCAGGTGGAAGGTCCACACGAGACCGTCGGGCGAGACCTCGTGCCGCTCGGCCAGGCCGGGCCCCGGCACACCGGCCGAGTCGCGCTCCACCAGCCCCACCGAGAGCTGCCGCTCGATCGCGGCGCGCACCTCGTCGGGCGGACCGTCGGGGTCGAACGTCGGAGCGGTGCGCCCGACCAACCAGTGGGCCGCGCGAGGCCCCTGACGCTCCGGCTCGCGGGCGCAGGCGAGGAGCGTGGCGAGCCCGAGTCCGAGCGCGAGCGCCATCCGTGGGTTCCGCATCCCATTCATATTAGAGGAAGGCCCATGGCCCCGGCCACGGGCGGCCCCACGGCCCCCCGTGCTAGCGTGCGAGCATGCCCACCGACGTCCCCGCCCCGGGAGTCCCCGAACTCCTCGGCCTCGACCAACTGCACCCCGAACAGCGCGCGGCCGCCACGCACGGCGAGGGCCCGCTGCTGATCGTCGCCGGTGCGGGCACGGGCAAGACGCAGGTCGTGACGCAGCGCATCGCCTGGCTCATCTCGACCAAGCGCGCGCGCCCCGAACAGGTGCTCGCGCTCACGTTCACCGACAAGGCCGCCGCCGAGATGGAGTCGCGCGTGGACCAGTTGGTGCCCTACGGCCTCGTGGGCGCCACGATCTCGACGTTCAACGCGTTCTGCGACCGCCTCGTGCGCGAGCACGCGGTCGAGCTGGGCCTCACCTCGCGACTGCGGGTCGAGACCGAGGCCGAGATCCTCGTGTTCCTGCGCGAGCGTCTGTTCGAGTTGGGCCTGCAGCGCTACCTGCCGCTCGGTCGTCCCGATGCGCACCTGCGTGCGTTCCTGTCGCTCTTCGACCGCGCGCGCAACGAGGACGTCTCGCCCGAACGCTACGCCGAGTTCGCCGAGCGGCTCGACTCCGAGGCCGGCGACGATCCGGCGCGGCGCGACCGTGCGGAGTCGGAACTCGAGAAGGCCCGCGTGTTCGCGAACTACGAGGCGCTGCTGCACACCGCCGGGCGCGTGGACTTCGGCTCGCAGATCGCGCTCGCCCTGCGCCTGCTGCGGGAGCGGCCGCACGTGCTGCGTTCGGTGCGCGACCAGTACCGCTGGATCCTCGTGGACGAGTTCCAGGACACCAACCACGTGCAGTTCGAGCTCGTGCGCCTGCTGGCCGGCGAGCGACGCAACCTCACGGTGGTGGGCGACGACGACCAGAGCATCTACCGCTTCCGCGGTGCGCGCATCGAGAACCTGCTCGGTTTCCTCGAGGCCTATCCCGACGCACGACAGGTGCTACTCGTGCGCAACCACCGCTCGGGGCAGTCCATCCTCGATCAAGCGCATCGGCTCGTGCGCGTGAACGACCCGCATCGGCTCGAGGCGCGACGCGGTTGGGACAAGCGTCTGCTGGCGCAGCGCACCGCCGAGGACGGCTCGACGCTCGCGGGCGTGGTCGAGCACCAGACCTTCCAGACCGGGCGCGACGAGGCAGAATGGGTGGCGGCCACCATCGCCGAGGGGCTTGCGGCCGGACGCCGACCGCGCGACTTCGCCGTGCTCGCGCGCGCGCACGGACATCTCGATCCGTTCGCGCTCGCCCTGCAGGGACGCGGCATCCGTTTCCGGCGCTCGACCGCGCAGGGACTGTACTCGCGCAGCGAGGTGCTGCTGTGCCTGAACGCGTTGCGCACGGTGGCCGATCCCGACAGCGGGGCGGCCCACCCCCTGCTCGGCCATCCGCTCTTCGGCGCCGACGCGGTGGACCTCGCCCGTCTCGGCCAGCGCGCCCGCCGCACGAACCGCGGCTTCCTCGAGGTCGCGCTCGCCGCGGCGGACGACACCGACGGGCGGCTGACCGAGGCCAGTGTCGCAGCGGTGCGGCGCTTCGCGACGCTGCACGCCGAACTGTGCGCGCTCGCACTCCAGCGCCCCACGAGCGAGGTGTTGTACCGGTTCGTCACCGAGAGCGGCCTGCTCGCCTCCCTGGTCGCCGACGAGACGAACCACGAGGCACTCGAGCAGGTCCGCAACCTCGACAAGCTGTTCCAGATCACCGCGCGCGTCGGGCCGCTCCTGCGCGAGGACCGCGTCGAGGCGTTCATCGCGCACCTCGACCTGCTCATCGAGATGGGCGACGACCCCGCCGCGGCCGAGGTGGATACCGACGAGGACGCGGTCGTGCTGCTCACCGCGCATGCCGCCAAGGGACTCGAGTTCCCCGAGGTGTTCCTCGTCAACCTCGTCGAGCAGCGCTTCCCTCAGCAGCCCAAGGGCGAGGGGATGGCGCTGCCCCCCGAACTGCGCTCGGTGGCGAACCCCACGCCCGAGGACGCGCTCGACGAGCACTATCGCGAGGAACGCCGGTTGTTCTACGTGGGCATGACGCGGGCGAAGGACCGCCTCGTGCTCACGCACGCCGTGGATTACGGCGGCAAGCGCGCCGCTCGGCGTTCGCGCTTCGTGAGCGAGGCGCTCGGCCTGCCCGCGACCCCGAAGGGTGCACGCGGCGCCTCGGCACTCCAGTCCATCCAGCGCTTCGCGCCCGTCCCCGAGCCGACCGCGGCCGCCCCGGCGCCACTGCCGCCCGGCACCTCGCTCACACTGTCGCATTCGCAGATCGACACGTGGAACCGCTGCCCGTTGCAGTACCGCTTCGCGCACGTCGCCCACGTGCCGCTGCCCCCGAACCCGACGCTCATGTACGGCAACGCGCTCCACCACGCCATCCAGATCTGGCACCAGCACCGCATCCGGGGGCTGCCCATCCACCTGGAGGATGCGCTCGAGGCGTTCGATTCGCAGTGGTCCAACGAGGGCTTCCTCAGTCGCGAGCACGAGGATCGCTTGCTGGCGAAAGGGCACGAGACGATCCGTCGCTTCGTCGAGAGCGACATCGCCTCGGGGCGCACCCCGCTGGCGGTCGAGACCGAGTTCCGTTTCAAGGTGGGCGCGGACACAGTCGTGGGCCGCTGGGACCGCATCGACGAGCGTCGCGAGGGGATCGTGCTGGTGGACTACAAGAGCAGCGAGGTCGAGGACCCCGAGCGCGCCGACGAACGCGTGAAGGACTCGCTGCGCGAGGGCCAGCTCGGACTGTACGCGCTCGCCTATCTGGAACTGCGCCAGGTCATGCCCGCACGCGTCGAACTGCGCTTCGTGGGCACCGAACGCGTCGCCTCGCGTCCCGTGGACGGGGCCGCGCTCGACCATGCGCGCGAGCGCATCCGTGCCGCCGCGGACGGCATCCGCAGCCAGACCTTCACCGCGACGCCGTCGCCCCGCACCTGCCGCATGTGCGACTACCGCCTGCTCTGCCCGCAGAGCGTGACGAGGTGAGCATGGGACTCCCCGGAACGGACGAGTTGCTCGAAGCGGCATGCGCGTTCGCGCGCGAGGCCGGCGCGGTGCTGCGCGAGGGCTACGGACGCGTGCACGCACCCGAGAAGAAGGGGCGCATCGACCTCGTGACGGAGTACGACCGTCGTTCGGAGGCGGTTCTCCTGCGACGCATCCGCGAACGCTTCCCCGACCACGGCATCCTCGCAGAGGAGTCCGGTGCGCATGCCGCGGGCTCGGGGGACGGTGCACGCGTGCGCTGGATCTGCGACCCGCTCGACGGCACCACGAACTTCTCGCACAACTACCCGTTCTTCTGCGTCTCGGTCGGGGTCGAGGTGGACGGCGTCATGGCGGTGGGCGCGATCCACGATCCGGTGCGCGACGAGATGTTCGCCGCGGCCGCAGGACGAGGCGCGACGCGCAACGGTGAACCGATCCACGTCAGCACGATCGAGGCGATCGAGGACGCGCTGCTCGTCACCGGGTTCCCGTACGACGTGCGCGAGCATCCCGAACGCCATCTGCCGTTGTTCCACGACTTCCTCATGCGCGCGCAGGGTGTGCGGCGCGACGGCTCCGCCGCGCTCAACCTGTGCTACCTGGCCATGGGTCGGTTCGACGGCATGTGGGAGGGCAACCTGTCCCCTTGGGACATCGCGGCGGGCTCGCTCCTCGTGCGTGAGGCCGGTGGTGTCATCACCGGGTACCGCGGCGAACCGCTTCGACTCGACGGCCGCCGCATCGTGGTCGCGAACCCCGCGCTGCACGCGCACATGCTCGAGGTCGTGGCGGCCCACCCCTCCTCGCACTGAGCACCGGGGCATCCGCCCCACGCCGCGCCCCGTCGTTGGCACGCGCCTCGCTCACTTCGAGGCCAGAGGCGGCTCCTCCCCCCATGCGACTCGCCGGGGCGGGGCCCACCCGACGACCTCCCGGTTCGAACGCGATGCGATCGCGTCACGGCTGGAGCGGGCTTCGGGTGCGGTCGACGTGTGGCGACCCGCAGGGATGTCGAGTCCGGGGGAAGCGCCCCCGGGTTCGATCCTGCCGAACCTCGTATGGCGAGATGCAATCCCGTCGTGCAGGGCGCCCGCTGTGGACCGGTCGTTCGGCCCCGCGGGACGGTGCCGTGCAAGGAAGCACTAGGTCGGCCTTCCATCGCTGCCTACGATGGAGGAGCCGATTCCCTCTCTCTCTCCGAGAACACCACCCACATGCCCTCTCCGACCGGATCGTCCCCGCATCCGTGCCGGGGACGTGACGTCATCGCGCCGATGCGGTCCCTCGTGACCGCACTCGTGCCGACGACGCTCATGTCCCGGGCCGTTCGCGTGTTCGCGGGTCTGGTGATGTGCGTGGCGGTTCCCGCGGCGGCGTGGGCCCAGACCGTGGTGCCGGGCTTCTACGCGACGAACGGACAGATCGTCACGCAGGTGCTGCAGGACAGCACGCTCTACGTGGGCGGTAGCTTCACGCACGTGGGTCCCGTGACGGGCGCGGGCGTTC
>JBEGJG010000001.1:0-28260 GCA_041184705.1 Candidatus Eiseniibacteriota bacterium | reverse complement strand
GTAAGGACCCCGTCCCCATGTGCGGCATCGCCGGCCTCGTCGCTCCCGACCTCGCCCCCTCCGAGCGCCTCGCGCTCGCGCGCACCATGGTGGCGCGCCTGCGTCACCGCGGTCCCTCGGGCGAGGCGGTGCACGACGCCGGCGACTGCGCGCTCGGGATCGCGCGACTCGCGATCGTGGCGCCCGACGCCCCCGCGCAGGTGCTGCGCAACGAGACCGGCGACGTGGTCGGTGTCGCCAACGGCGAGATCTACAACCATCGTGCGCTCGAGCAGCGCCTGCTCGAACGCGGCCACACGTTCACCCCCGGCCCCGACACCGCACTGCTCCCGCACCTCTACGAGGAGCGTGGCCCCGACCTCGCCGAGGCTCTCGACGGCATGTTCGCGATCGCGCTGTGGGATCGCTGGGCGGGCACGCTCACGCTGGCGCGCGATCGCGCCGGCGAGAAGCCGCTGTTCGTGCACGCGCACGGCCGCCGCTTCGCGTTCGCCTCGGAACCGGCGGCGCTGCTCGCCCTGCCGTGGGTGACGCGCGACCCCGACCCCGCCGCGCTCGCGCGCTTCCTGGTGCACGGCGCGTTCGCGGGCGCGGACAGCGCGTACGCGGGCATCCGCCAGCTGCCACCCGCGCACTCGCTCGTGGTGCGGGACGGCGTCGAGCGCCTGCGCCGCTGGTGGCGGCCGTGGGACACGCTCGTGCACGCCCCCGCCGGCAGCGCGTTGCCCGTGGACCACTCCGATGCGGGCATGATCGCTTCCACGCGCGAGGCGCTGGCGGAAGCGGTCGCCACGCGCGTCCCGGCCGAGGTGCCCTTCGGCGTGTTCCTGTCGGGCGGCGTGGACTCGGGCGTCGTCGCGGTGCTCGCCTCGCGCGCGCACGGTCGCCGCTTCCCCACGTTCAGCATGCGCATCGCGCACCCCGGCTACGACGAGGCGCCGATCGCACGCCGCGTCGCCGAATCGATCGGCTCCGACCATCACGAGGTCAGCATGGACGCGGCCCAGGCCGAGCGCGCGTTCCGCGACTGGGTGGCGGGCATGGATCAGCCGCTCGGGGATCCCTCGCTGCTGCCGACGTGGCTGCTCGCCGAACACGCCTCACGTCACGTGCCCGTGGTGCTCACGGGCGAGGGTGGCGACGAGGCGTTCGCGGGCTACCCCACCTACCTCGGCCATCGTCACGTCGCGATCGCGAACGGCCTACCGGAGCCCCTCGCCGCGCTGGCGCTCACGCTGGCCCGGCGATTCCGTCCGCGCCATCACCACGTCACGATCGCGCACCTGCTCGAGCGCTTCCTCGGCGTGCGCGGTCTGTCTCCCTACGAGCGTCACCTCGCGTGGTTCGGCACCGCGCGCCCGAGCGAGGCGTTGCGTCTGCTCGCGCCGTCGCTACGCGCCCAGGTCACGGCCGACGAACCGCTCGCGCACGCACGTCGCCTCGAGCGCCAGCTCGCCGACCTCGACCTGCTGCGAGCGGGCACCGCCCCCGAACTCGTCGCCTACCAGTTGCTCGACTTCGAGACCTATCTGTCGGGCGACCTGCTCACCAAGGTGGACCGTTGCACGATGGCGCACGGCGTCGAATCCCGCGCCCCGTTCCTGCGGCACACGTTGGTGGCGCATGCGCTCGGGCTGCCTGAGCACGCCCGACTGCGCGGCACCTCGGGCAAGTGGGCGCTCAAGCAGGCGGCCCGCTCGCTGCTGCCGGCCGAGGTGCTGGACCGCCGCAAGCAGGGCTTCTCGCCCCCGTTCTCGACGTGGTCGCGCGGTCCGCTGCGCGGGCTGGTGCTCGATGCGCTGTCCCCGTCACGCGTGGCGCGCGCGGGCGTGCTCGACCCCGTCGCCGTCCAAAGCGTGGTGCGCGAGCACCTCGAGGGCCACGAGGACCGCGGACGCACGCTGTGGACCCTGCTCGCACTGCAATCGTGGGCCGATCGTTGGCTCACGGGCGCACCCGCGAGCGTGTCGAGCGAACCCGCGATCGCGCGCTGACTCAGCTCGTCGGAGCGGGGTGCGAGCGCACGAACGCGCGCGCGCACAGATGCCCGACCACGAGCAACGACGACAGCAGCAGCAGCGCCCGGTCGAGTCCGAAACGGTCCGCGAACTCCCCGACCGGGTAGATGAGCAGCGCTCCGAGCCCCCACGCCGCGCCCATCATGAGGCTCGAGACGATCCCGGCGTGCGCGGGCGAGAGCTCCTGCGCCAGCACCACGTTGACCGGGAGCGACGACTGCAGGAACAGGTAGCCGAGCACCAGTGCGGCGAACGCGAGCGGACCCTGCAGCACGAAGAACGCCGCGAAGAAGGGGATCGCGAGCGCGAACGAGCCGGCGACCACGCGCCGCCCACCGATGCGATCGGCGAGCCAACCGCCCGCGAACCCACCCAGCGCACCGAGCGTGAGGTAGAGCGTCGTGAGCCAGCCGGCCTGCGCCACCGATCCCCCGCGACCGGTCACCCAGAGCGGCAGGAAGGTGGCGAACCCCGACGACACCGCCGAGCGGCAGACGACCGCGAAGTAGAGGAGCGCGAGCGGGCGCGCGACCGGGCGCAGACCGGCGATGGGCGCGTCGGGACGCCGTGGCGCCGCATGGCCCGAGACGCGCGCGAACCACACGAACAGGAGCGCGCACACCAGGAGCCCCGGGATCGCGGCCCACCACAGGTGTTCGAGCCCGACCCGCCCCACCATGAGCGTCGCGAACGCCGGCCCGAGCGCCCACCCGAGCGTACCGCCCGTGACCCAGAACGACATCGCGAGTGCGCGTCGCGAGCTGCTCGCGCCCGCGAGCTTCGCGGTCTGCGGGTGGAACATGGCGACCCCGAAACCACCCGCGACCAACAGGGCCACGAGCGTCACGTAGTCACGGGCGAACCCGATGCTCGCCATGAACACCGCGGCCAGCAAGGGCCCCACCGCCACGAACCACGGTCGGCGCATGCGATCGGCGAGCAGACCGAAGAACGGCTGCGAGAACGACGACGACAGGCTCGCGAGCGCGGTGAGGCCGCCGACCTGCGCGTAGTCGAGCCCGAGACGCTGCGAGAGCAACGGCAGCAACGGCAGGAAGAAGCTGGAGTAGGCGTCGATCGTGAAGTGACCGACGGTGAGCACGCCGAGTCGTCGCGTCAGGAACGAGGACGACGGCGGCGCACTCACGGGCTCGGACATGCCCGCACTCTACGCGAATGCGCGCATCGGGGCATCCGCGGGTCGAGGACGGCTCAGGCCGCGTCGGCCGCCGAGTCGGGCGCGGACACGATGCGCTCGAAGCGACGGATGAACTCCTCGGTGCGCAGCACCTCGGCCCGGGCACTCGGCAGCAGCTCGTGCGCCGCCGTCATGCGGCCGTCGCGCGCCCGTGACTCGACCTCGCCGAACAGGGCCGCGCAACCGGTCGCACCGATCGTCGCACTCATGCCCTTGATGCCGTGCGCCTCGAACTCGGCCCGACGGGCGTCGCCCTCGGCGAACGCCTGGGCGAGCCGCTCGAGCCGCGGCCCCACGTCCCCGAGCCAGGTCTGCAGCAGCGACGCCCGCAGCGCGGGGATGCCCATGCACGAGGTCTCGAGTTGCTCGAGGTCGATCGCGGGCCCACCGGCGGGAACGCCCGCACGAGGGGCACTCGACTCGAAGGAGGTCGAGACCACGGTGGTGCGCGACGGCGACGGACCACCGCCGCTGCGGCGACCGGCGCCCGTGTAGCGGCCCACGGTCTCGGCGAGGAGGTCGAAGCGGACCGGCTTGTGCAACACGGTGTCCACCGCCGATCCCGAAGGACCGGCCACGTCGGCGCTCAGCCCCACGATGGGCGTGCGTCGCGAGCCGCGCTCGCGGGCCCGGATCGCCGTCGCCAGTCGCTCGCCACCCATGCCCGGCAACTGCAGGTTCATGAGGATGAGGTCCCAGCGCTCGCGCTCGGTGCGCTCGAGCGCCGCGACCGGCGTGTCCACCACCTCGACGTTGTAACCGACCCGGTGCAACGCACTCGAGGTCACGAGCTGGTTCACCGGGTCGTCCTCGACGAGGAGGATGCGCACGCGTCCGCGGCGCGCCTCGGCGAGCGAGTGCCGCGTGACGAGCGGACGCGCCTCGGGCGCGCGCTCGGCATGGCCGGGCTGCAGCACCTCGACCAGCGCCTCGTGCAGTTGCGAGGCGGCGACGGGCTTGAGCAGATAGGCGTCGAACCCGGCGGCCTTCACGCGCGCCGCATCCCCCGCGCGACCCACACGCGTGAGCATGGCGAGTCGAACCGATTCGAGCGCGGCATCGGCACGCACGGCGCGACCCAGTTCCTCGCCGTCGAGCAGTTCGAGTTGGCGATCCACCAGCGCGACGTCGAACGGCGTGCCGTGGGCGGCACCGTCGTGCAGCGCACGCAGCGCCTCGGGACCGTTCTCGGCGTGCGCGACCATGCAGCCCCAGGCCTCGAGCACCTCGGCGAGCGGCGCGCGCTCGGTGGCATCCGCGTCGGCGAGCAGCACGCGCACGCCGCGAAGCGGCACGTCCTGCACGGCCGCCGGAACCACCACGGCGCGCGGATCCTGCTTGCGAAGCGCGAGCGTGAACCACGCGGAGCACTCGCCCGTGGCATCGGCCGCGGTGCCGAGGTGACCGCCCATCGTGGCGATGAGACGACGGGAGACCTCGAGCCCCAACCACGGATCGGCCCCCGTCAGCGTGCCCGTGGCGGAGTGGCAGACCGCGAAGCGCACCACGACCTCGTGGTCGTCCTCGCTCTCGCGCTCGACCACGAGCCCCACGCGACCGCGCGGGGTCGCCTGCAGCGCGTGCGTGCCCAACAGCATGAGGACCTGGCGCAGTCGCGCGGGATCCCCCTGCACACGCGAGGGCACGATCGCACCCACGCGAAGCTCCCACTCCAGACCCTTCTCGAGCGCCATGGGCTCGAGCGACGCGGCCATCTGATCGAGCGTGACGCGCAGGTCGAAGTCGAGTCGATCGGCGCGAACCCCCTCGCCGTCACGACCACCGCCGGCGTCGAGCGCCGCCACGGCGGTGCGGGCGCACTCGGCGATCGCCTCGACCTGGGCGCGCACCTCGGGCGACAGCGGACCCCGCAACAGCGTCTCGGAGCGCGACACGAGCTCGTCGAGCGACGGTCGCAACTCGGGGGCGGTGCGGGCGCTGCCGGTCTCGGAAGCCGGGACGGCCACCGACGGGGTGCGACGGTCGAACGGAAGCGACGGATTCATGGGGCGACGGGCCTCACGGTGACGGGGCGCAGGCCCGGACGGGACGGCGCGCGACGACGGTCCACTCGCCGGCGTTATCGGCCTCGCGGCGGGTTCCCTTGAGGGAACCGCCGTGGCGTCCGCGCCGGAAGTCCCTTCCGGTCATTCCTGCCCCACGCACGCGGTCGTCCAGTGGGAAACCGCGCCCACGGGCCGAACTCGCGGGGTTTCGGGGGCTACCGCGGTGGCACGACGGTTGCGTTACCCACCTTGTCATCCCGGCCCGCCCCAAGCGCGCGGCCCACCGTCCCTACCGGAGGTCCCATGACCGCGTCCATCCGCCGCACCGTCCTCGTGCTCACTCTGGCCCTCATGGGCACGCCGCTCGCCACGCTCGCCAGCGGCCCGCATGCGTCGAGCGCGCCCACCGCCCCCGCGACGACCGCGAAGGCCGTTCCGACCGAGAAGGGCAAGGCCACCACGACCATCCAGACGGAGCCCGACACGCGTCCGTGGGCCACGCTGCTCGCGGGCAACCGGCGCTTCATGCGCGGCGAGCACCTCGTGCGCCCGGTGCGCGAGCTGCGTCAGGAGACGGCGAAGGGTCAGCATCCCGACGTCATCGTGCTCACCTGCTCGGACAGCCGCCTGTCGCCCGAGATCCTGTTCGACCAGTCCATCGGCGAGCTGTTCGTGGTGCGCACGGCCGGCAACCTCGTGGACCCGATCGCGCTGGGCTCGATCGAGTACGCGGTCGAACACCTGCACGCCAAGCTGCTCGTGGTGATGGGACACGAGCGCTGCGGCGCGGTGGACGCGGCCCTCGCGGGTGGCACGATGCCGACCGAGAACCTCGAGGCGATCGTGCGCAAGATCCGTCCGGGCATCCCGCCCGCTCGACCGGGCGCGAGCAAGGACGCGCTGCTGCAGGACGCCATCGAGGCCAACGTGCGCCGAAGCGCGACCGACTGCGTGGTGGCGAGTCCCATCGTGCGCGAGCACGTGGTGCACGGCTCGCTCGCCGTGGTGCAGGCCATCTACCGCCTGTCGAGCGGTGAGGTCGAGGAGTTGCGCGCTTCGGAGCCCGCCGCCGACAACCACTGAAGCGCACGTGAAGGACCACGCACGAGGGCCGCGGGGCATCGCTCCCGCGGCCCTTGGCGCGTCCGGTGGCGTGTCCGCGGCGCGACCGCTACGGTGCCTGCACATGCGCCCCTCCCCGGCCCCGTCCACCGCTCCCCTCACGCTGCGCGAGGTGCTCGCCACCTGGGCACCGCTCGCGGGCAGTTGGCTGCTGATGGGACTGGAACTGCCCGCGGTGAGCGCGGTCATGGCGCGGCTGCCGGAGTCCACGGTGAGCCTCGCGGCCTACGGTGGCGTGGTGTTCCCGCTCGCGCTGCTCATCGAGTCGCCCATCCTCATGCTGCTCACCGCCTCGACCGCGCTCGCACGTGACGCGAGGTCGTACCGCATCGTTCGGCGCTTCATGTGGATCGCAGGTGGGGCCCTCACCGTGCTGCATGCCGCGATCGCATTCACACCGCTGTTCGACGTGATCGCGAGCACGGTGATCGCGGTGCCCGAGGCCGTGCGCGAACCCGCGCGGACGGGGCTGCGCATCATGCTGCCGTGGTCCATGGCGATCGCGTACCGCCGCACGCAGCAGGGCGTGCTCATCCGCTTCGACCGCGCTCACGCCGTGACGGTGGGCACGATGATCCGGCTCGGCACGCTCGCGGCCGTGCTCGCGTTCGGAGCGGCGTACGGTCACGCCCCCGCGATCGTGGTGGGGACCACGGCGGTGGCCTCCGCCGTGGTGGCCGAGGCCGTGTTCGCGAACCGGGCCGTGCGACCGCTCGTGCGCGGCGCCCTCGCGTCCGCGCCCGCCCCCGTGGGCGACCCGCTCACCATGCCATCGTTCCTGCGCTTCTACGTGCCGCTCATGCTCACGCCGCTCCTGCACTTCATCGGCATGCCGCTCGCCGCGAGCGCGATGAGCCGCATGCCGCTGCCGCTCGAGTCGCTCGCGGTCTGGCCGGTCCTCTCGGGCGCGGCGTTCACGGTGCGCAGCGTGGGCTTCGCGTACAACGAGGTCGTGGTGGCGCTACTCGAGCGCACGCGGCCGTGGCCGGTACTGCGACGGTTCGCGTGGACGCTCGGCCTCACGCTCACGACCGTCCTGCTCGTCGGGGCCGTGACACCGCTCGGGCAGGGATGGTTCCGCCATGCCGCCGGGTTGTCCGAACCGCTCGCGGACATGGCGTGGCGCGGCCTGCCGCTGCTGGTGCCCATGGGCCTCCTCACGGTGGCGCAGAGCCTGTTCCAGGGCGTGCTCGTGCACGCGCGTGCGACCCGTGCGATCACCGAGTCCATGGCCGTGCTGCTGCTGGCGACCGTCATCGTGCTCGCCGCGGGGATCGCGCACGGCCGCACGCCCGGACTGCCGTTCGCGGCGGCGGCCCTCACCGCCGGCGGGCTCGCGCAGGTCGCGTGGCTCGCGTGGCGTTCACGCGGTGCGCGACGCGCGCTCGCCGCACGCTAGAAGCGGCGCGCCACCCGCACCCAGAGGCGCTGCGCGTCGCGATCCACGCCGTCCCGTCGCGCGGCATAGCCGTAGCGCAACTGCGTCTCCAGCGAACCGTAACGCCAGTCCGCGTCGAGGGTGACGCCGGTCGAGCGCTCCTCGTGCCCCGCCCCGAGACGCGAGGTGCGGCGCTCGAAGCGTGCGATCGTGGTGAGTCCGTTCACGGGTGTGGCGGTCCAGCCCACCGTGAGGTCGTCGAGGTCGAGCGGCTCGCGCTCGCCGGTGCGGCGCGACCATCCCAGCGCGAGCGAAGGCTGGCCCCACGCGGTGGGACGCCCCGCCCACTCCCCGCGCAGGTCGGTGACACGCTGCCGGAGGCCATCGAACGTGCGATGGGTGAGTCCCGCCGAGAGGTGGACACGCCCACCGCGACCGGTGCGGTCGAGGTCGAGCATGCTCTCGTCCTCGTCGTAGCCACTCGTGCGCGCGGTCACGGCGATGCCGCTGCCTTCCACGTCACGGCGACGACGCGAGTGCCGGGCGGTGAGCGCCTTCCAGCCCACCACGGCGTTGAGACGCAGCACCTCCGCATCGGCCGAACCGCGCGTCGGCGGGTCGTAGGTGTACGACAGCAGGACGGCATCGCCGGGGCGCAAACGCCCTCCCGGCAGCAACAGGATCTGGAGCGTCGAGTTGCCGGGAAGCAGGCGATAGTCCACGCCCTCGAGGAACAGCACCGAGCGATCGGGGCTCTCGACGCGCAACGTCGCGGGGCGCACCCCGGCGCGCAGCAGGAGCACCGAACCACTGGCATCGAACAGCACGCGCTCGTCGAGCACCGAGACCGGCCCCGTCGCCGAACCCTCGAGCCGACGACGCTCGAGGTCGTACCCGGTCGTCACGTCGGCCCGCAGCCCGTTCGCGAGCCGCCCGCCGAGCGCCAACTCGGGCCCGCCGCTTCGCGTGACCGAACGTTCCCCGAGCGCGCTCGCGCGCCGTTCCTGGTAGGCCGCCCCCCAGCGCACGCCATCGTGCAGCCGGTCCGAGACCCGCGTGCTCCAACCCACCGCGCGCGAATCCCCCGAGGGGTTCCACGAGTGGCGCTCCTCGCGCGACCATGACGACTCGGTCCGCGAGCTGTGTCGCAACCGGACACGCTCCTCCCATTCCCATTGGCCCGTGCGATCGGGGCGGGCCTGCTCGTCGCGCGTGAAGCGGCTCGCGAGCTCGCTGCCGTGTCCCCATCGCAGGGCGTGCGCGGCCCCGGTGTTCCAGGTGCGGTAACCCATGCCCACCCCGGAGCCGGTCCGGTCGTCACTCTGGCGCCACGCCTGAAGCTTGCTGTTCGAAGCCTCGATGCGCCACGTGCGCACGCGCAGGTCCTGCTCGACCGCCTGCGCGAGCGGCCCCACGACCCACGACTGGTCGCTCGACCGATCGCTCCACTCCGCCCGGAAGCCGATGCCACGCGTGCGAAGATGCACGTTGGCCGTGGTCACCCGCGAGTCGAACTCCGAGAGCGTCACGCCCTCGCGCTGGCTGCGTCCGCGCGTGCGGCCGGTGAGCGCGCCGAGCGTGACCGGCGACCCCGTGAGCGCGCGCGCCGAGAACTCGTAGCCGGTCTCCGCGAAGCGCACCGTGCCACCGCCGCCCGCCGGACCGCGCTGGAACGACGGCCGCACCGCGCCGGACCACGACAACAGACGCGGGGACAGCACCGTGCCCTCGAGCGGGATGCGCAACCACAGCTGGGTGCGCGGCGGTTCGCTCTGACTCGAGACCGCGTCACGCGCCGCGAGACTCTCGATCGATCCCCCGAGTTCACCGCCCTGCCGCCGGAGCCGGAGCAAGGGCTCGGCCGCGGCCTGCGCCACGCTCAGCACGAGCAGAGCGCACGCGAGTGCGATGCGGACCCGGCCGGACCGATCACTCACCCTCGTGGACCTCCTCGGCGACCACGGGTTCGCGCACGTGGCAGCGCTGGCACTCGCCGAACCCGGCGCGGAAGGCGACCCGGCCGTTGTGACAGGTTCCGCACGCACGACCCTTGTTGATGTCGGCCATGCGGATCACGTTGGCGCCCGCGGTGGGTTCGAAGATGCGGTTGTGGCACACCTTGCACTGGTAGCGGATACGGTGCACCCAGTGCGGGAATCGCGCCGGGGGCAACGAGTCGAGCCCCACGCCGGTGGCGTAGCTGGAGTCGCTCGCGTGCCGCGTCATGGTGATCGTGCCGAGCAGTTCGGGCTCCGAGCGCATCTCGGGCATCTCGAGCTTGGAGTGGCAACGTTCGCAGGCGTTGATCGGGTTGAAGGCGACCTTGCCGTGGCACTTGCCGCAGAACTGGCCGTCCAGGATGTCACTCATCTGGATCTTGTTGTCCTTGTAGCGCATCACCGGACCGTGGCACTGCCGGCAGTCGATGATCGCCGTGTGCACCGAGTGCGGGAAGAACGCATCCATGAGCGAATCGGGCGCGTCGTTGGGGAACCAGAAATCGAACGCGAACGGCGCGGCACCGATGTCCACCTCGTGTGCGGGCAGCATCTCGATCGAGGCTCTCGGGCGATAGAGCCCCTGCTTGAGTGCGGCCACCCAGTCGGCGTTGCCCGCGTGGTCGCGCGGGAGCCACCGCAGGATGCTGTCCGGGTTGAGCGAGGTCTCGAGCAGCGGAGGTGGCAACTCCGGTTGCGCGGGCACCGCGGAGGCGGCGGCGGTCGTGGTCGCGACCGCCTTGGGCTCGGGCGAGCGTGGCGGCTTCGGACCGGCCGGTGGCAGGTCCAGGAAGACGCGCGCAGCCTCGCCGCAGCCGGCCGCGGTGATCAGGACCACCGCGAGTGCGGCGACGAGCAGGGCGATGCGACGTGCCCGCGAGACGGGTGCCGTGTCCATGGCGTTGTCGGGATCCCCCTCGGCCCTACTTGATGTGGCAGGTCAGGCAGAGCGCGCTGCCGTTGTTCGAGACGCGCAGGAACGGACGGTTCTCGGCGGTGTGCGGGTTGTGGCAGCTGCCGCACTGCACCTTGCCGTTGTAGAACTGCAGCCCCGCGGCCTCGATCTCGGCGGCGGTGTGGAACTTGGTGTCCGCCGTGTTGTCGAACGTCACCGACACGGGGTGGTCGTTGCGCAGGTCGGTGCCGAGGTTCGTGAAACCGCCCGCGGGCATGCGCGTGCCGATTGGACCGCCGCCGGTGTACCGGTTGGGGACGTTCACGATGACGTCGAGCCCGACGGTGCCGTCGTGGCAAGACAGGCAAGCCTGCGAGACACCGGTCGGCTGCGGGTCCACCGTCATGTCGATCGTCGAGCTGTGGTTGCCATCGTACATCTGGTACGTCGCGGTGGAGAAGTTGCGGTTCCACAGCGGCGCCGAGGTCTGCCCACCGTGCGGCGTGTGACAGTAGACGCACACCTCACCGTAGTCGCGCAGCGAACCCGCGCCGTAGACGTTGTTCGAGGCCGCGTACGACAGGTTGTGCAGCGTCTCGACCACCGAGGTGCCGTTGGGATAGGCGCCCGGCGCGGCCGTGACGCGGTAGGCCCAAAGCGCCAGCGCGACCACGCTGAGCATGAGAGCGGTGCGGAACACTCGCATCGGTACTTCCTCCAGTCAGTCGGCGGCGCGACACGGGCTCGCCCGAGCCCGTCCCCCGTCGCCGGGACGGTATGACGACCTCTAACGCCCGCCACCGCCGGCGACGCCCCCGCGAGGGGCCTCCCCGTCGGCGCCGAGATAACGGAACCACTGCAGGCGACCGTTGTAACGGTCGGCCACCAACACACGACCCGTGGGATCGATCCCGATCCCGACCGGCAACCAGAGTTGCCCGGGCCCCTTGCCCAACTCGCCGAACGCCAGCAGCAGACGCCCCTCGACGTCGAAGATCTGGACGTTGTTGAACGCGGCATCCACGACGTACAGATGCCCCTCGGCATCCCACGCCACGCCCTTCGGCCGCGCGAGGCTGCCCGGCGTGTCGCCCATGCGTCCGACGTTGCGGACGTGCGCGAAGTCGCGATCGAACAACTGCACGCGACCGTTCAGTCCGTCCACGACGGCGAGCAGACCGCGCGTCTCATCCCAGTCGAGCGAGAGCGGGTACAGGAACTCCCCGGGCCCGCCCCCACGGTTCTCGCGCACGTCCTTCGAGGTCGCCGAACGCTGGTTCCAGACGTTGCCGTCGTCCACCGGCGGCGCTTCCTCGGCCTTGCCGGTCGCATCGCCCACCGTGCGGCCGATGCGGTGCACCACGCGGCCATCGGGGCCGAACACCACCACCTGGTGCAGGTAGCTGTCGGCCACATACACGCGGCCGTCGGCATCCATCGTGGCGTCCACCGGGTTGATGAGCACCTGCGAACCGCCGAGCGCGGACCGCAGGGTGCCGTCGCGACCGAACACCAGCACGCGGCGGTTGACCGCGTCGGTGACGACGACGTTCCCCGCGTGATCCCCGCCCATGCCCATGGGCCGGCCGATGCGAGAGGCTCCGCTGCCCACCCACGGGGTCACGGAACGCTTGTCGGGATCGAACACGTACACGCGACCCGCGGCCGCATCGCTCACGTAGAGGCGGCCGTCGGTGTCGGCGAACACGTCGGTGGGCCGCGTGAGCATGACGTCGTCGCTCGTGCGTGCCCCGGCCAACGCCCGCAGGCTGCGGCGCAACGCGGACTCGGACGCCCCGATGTCGCGCGGCCCACGGATCTCGCGCACGTACTCGATGCGCGCGGTCTCGGGCGGAGCCGGCCACCGCAAGGGCTCCTCGACGCGCGGGGTGCGCGCCGCATGCGCGAGCGAGGCCCACATCAGCAGCAGGCCGGACCACAGCGAGAGCGTCAGGGAACGGGACATGGGGGACCTCACCAGAAGTGCGCCGTGCGCTGGGACGGCGTCGTGACGTGACAGACGAGGCACAACGATCGTGCGGTGTTCGGGATGCGCAGGAAGGGTCGGTTCGCCTGCGTGTGCGGGTCGTGGCAGGTGTTGCACTGCACCTTGCCGTCCTCGAGCACGAGTCCGGCGGCCTCGACCGCGGCGGCGGGCTGGAACCCGGGGCTGCGCGACGGGTCGTAACGCACCGAGATGGGATGGTGGACGCTGAGGTCGTCCTCGAACCAGACGTTCTCCCAGTTGAACCCGCCCTTCGGACTGCCACCGTTGTGGCAACTGCGGGCGCACAGCTCGATCGTCTCCCCCGGCGGGTTGGGGCCGGTGCGCAGCAGCGGCGGGTTGATCACGTCGTCGAGCGCGATGGTGCCGTCGTGGCACGAGAGGCAGAGACGCGTCGTTCCGGTGGGCTGCACGTCCCGCAACATGGTTCGCTGCGGGTACATGATGTAAGGACCGTTGGGCAGTTCGCGATTCCACAGCGGACGCTCGCTGCGTCCGGCGTGCGGGGCGTGGCAGTACACGCAGGCCTCACCGTATTGGGCGATGAAGTTACGCATGGGGTCGACCTGCGCGGTCCGCGAGAGGTTGTGGACGGTCTGGGTGACGACCGCGCCGTACGGCCACTGCGCGAGCGCGGCCCCCACCGGACCGAGGGTGGCCGCGCTCACGATCAGGAGGGCCCAGGACCGCAGCCTTCCCCGCCGCATGCGCGCGTCGTCCGGACTCACTTCAACGTGGCGATGTAGGTGACCACGTCGAGCACGGCCTGATCGTTCGGGAGCGACACGGCCATGCCCTTCATCTGCGCGCCCGTGACGTCACGCGGGTCGGCCCCGCGCACGCCCGTGCGGAACTTGTCGAGCTGCGCCTTCATATACCAGTCGGCCTGCCCCGCGAGCGCGGGCGCCTTGAGCGCCTGCATGCCCTTGGCCGCAGGACCGTGGCACGCCGCACACACCTTGGTGTACGTGGCCTTGCCGGCCGCCGCGTCGCCGCCCTTCAGCTCCGCGGCTGGGGCGGTTCCCTTGAGCGTCTTGATGTGGGCGACCACGTTCGCGATCGCGGCGTCGTCGGTGAGCTGCACGACCATCGCCTTCATCTGGGCGCCCTGCGTGTCCTTGGGGTGCGAGCCGCGCGCACCGCTCTTGAACTTCTGCAGCTGCGCGACCATGTACCAGCCCTCCTGCTGCCAGAGCGCCGGCGCCGCGAGCGCCTTGTTGCCGCCGGCCTGCGGACCGTGGCAGGTCACGCAGACCTTGTCGTAGATCGCCTTGCCCTTGGCGGCGTCACCGGCCGCGGCCTGGGCCGAGGCGAGCGCGACCGCGGTGGCGAGGGCCCCGAACACGAGGACGCCGAGCAGGACGAGGGAGCGGACCATGCGACGGACGTCGCCGTGGGGATGGACGGGGGACGGGGTGTTCATGAGGCACTTCTCCTGACCGAGGGGGGTCGTGGCCGGTGGGCCGGAACGGGAAGCCGAAGCAGCACACCGGATTGCAGATAGCACGACTGGGGCCGGAACCGGGACAGCCTATCCCAATTGGCTTCCGCGTTGGGACACAAAAGGTTACAACCTTGGTACCACTCGAGCGGATTCGTCATTCTCGACAACTGAATGACAAGGTGGCAGTCCCCATGTCCTCCCGTCCCCCTCCGGATGATTCCGATCCCGCGCCCAATCGCCTACCAATCTCCGCCCGGAGCACGCCTCCTGCGGCACGCCCCCGACGACGCCACAGCGGTTTACGGGCCCGAATGTCAAGGCACGCTTGATGCGAATCGGTCGGGCACCCCACGGCACACGCGGCGCTTCGCGCCGAGTCCACTGCTCCAACGAAGGAGGACGCAGATGACCCTCGTGAGCCTGTCCCTGATGATCTCGTGGATGACCCTCTCGATCCTCGGCATCTCGCTGTCGGGCCTCGTGCACGTGCTGTTCGTGGCCGCGGTCGTGGTCGTGCTCGTCACCGACGGCCCGCTGCGACGCCGTCGTCACGTCCCGGCACCGCCCACGCTGCCGATCCGTCCGTGACCCGGTGGGGTGGCCGAAGGGCCACCCCGACCGACGCCCCACCATCGGACGCCTCTCGTTCGCGTCAAGCGCATGCCCTCACGCGCCGATAACGACCGCGGGCGGTGAACCGCCCCTGGCTCCCGAGGCCCCATCCGGCCGCGGTGCGGTGTTCGCTCCCGCCCTCCCGGATGACGCCATCGGACCGAAAACTCCACCCGGAGACCGTCCCGTGGCCCCCGCGCGCAGCGCCCCTCCGCATCTCTCGCAGATCCTGCTCGACGCCGGCGTCGTCACGCGCGAGCAGGTGGAAGCCGCACTCGCCCGTCATCGTGCCAGCGGCGTGCGCATGGGCGAAGCGCTCGTCGAGTCCGGAGCCGCCAACGAGCAGGACATCGGCTGGGCGCTCGCCCGGCAGTTGGGCCTCACCTTCCTCGACCTCACCCCCGACGCGCTCGACCCCGCGCTCATCGCCTCGTTCCCCGACGGCCTGCTGCGTCGCGCGCGCGCGGTGCCGCTCGTGCGCGACGGCGACGCGATCACCGTCGCGTTCGGCGATCCCACCGACCGTGAAGCGGTCGCCGAGGTCGCACGTGCATCGGGCCTCGAGGTGCAGGCCTGCGTCGCGGCACCCTCGGCGATCCGCACCGCGCTCGAGCGCATCGCCGAACGCGGTGCGGCCTCGTCCTCGTCGGTCGAGGGGGCGCACCGCCACGCCGCGCACCTCTCGCATCGCGCGACGATCGCGCGCGAGGAGAGCGGCGCGCACCTGCTCGCGGGTCACCTGCGACGCGCGCTCCACGAGCACGCGACCGCCATCCACTTCCTGCCCGACGGCGACGAACTGCGCATCCACCACCGCATCGGCGGACGACTCGTCTCGGCCGGCACCGGCCCCGCGAACCTCGTGTGGTTGCTGCTCGCCCGCCTCGAGGCGCTGGGGGGCCCGGCCTACGACGGCTCCCAGACGCACGCGCGCGGCCGCGTCACCTGTCCGCTCGGGGAGCACTCGCTGCGCCTCGACGTCTCGCTCCTCATGGGCGAGGACGGCCTCGCCATCACGCTCGGCCTTCGGCCGGGCAACGGCGTCGCGCTGCCGCTCGACCACCTGGGCCTCGACCCGGTGGACCTCGCCTGCCTGCGCAGCGTGCTCGACGAACCGGCCGGTCTGGTGATCGTGTCGGGCCCGCCGCGCTCGGGTTGCTCCACGACGCTCGCGAGCCTGCTCGATGCGCTACCCCGCGAGGGTCGGCGCACGCTCGCGTTCGAGCGCGCCGAGGGCGCACCTCTACCCGCGGCCACACGTGTCGTGCTGGACCCCGAAGGCACGCGCGCGGGATGGGGCGACCTCGCGGTCTCGCAGGACGCCGACGTGGTGGCGATCGACGACGCGTTCACGGGTGAGCACGTGAGCGGACTGCTCTCGGGCCACGGCAGCGGCCGCTGGCTGCTGACCTCGACGGACTGGACCGACTCGTACGCCCTGCTCGCCGCACTCTCGGCACGCCCCGGCGCGGCGCGCGTTCTCGCCGATCGGCTGCGACTCGTGATCCAGCAGCGCATGGTGCGGTTCATGCCCGAACGGGGTGCGATCGAATCCCCCGCACCGCTGCGGCCGCTGTTCGAGGTCATGGTGGTCTCCGACGCGATGCGCATCGCGCTGCGCAACGGCGCACCGGTGAGCGAACTGCGTGCGCTGGCGCACGTGGACGGTCACCGCGATCTCGCCCAGCAGCTCGAAGCCCTCACCCAGTCCGGTCGCGTCGCGCCCTCCGAGGCCGCGCGCCTCCTCTCCTAGGGGAACCCCATGGCCTTCGACCTGACCGCACTGCTCGGCTTCGCCCACGACCAGGGCGCCTCGGACGTCCACCTCTCGGCGGGCATGCCGCCGCTGTTGCGCATCCGCGGCCAGATGATCCGGCTCGAGATGCCGGCCCTCACGGCCGAGGACACGCACGCCGCCATCTACGACATCCTCAAGGACGACCAGAAGAAGGTGTTCGAGGAGACGCGCGACCTCGACTTCGCGTTCGAGATCCCGGGGCTGTCCCGCTTCCGCGCCAACGTGCTCATGCAGGCGCGCGGCGAGGCCGCGGTGTTCCGTCTGGTGCCCACGCGCATCCGCACGCTCGAGGAACTGGGCATGCCGCCGGTGCTCAAGCAGCTCGCCGAGAAGGAGCGCGGGCTGGTGGTGGTGACCGGGCCCACGGGCAGCGGCAAGTCCACCACGCTCGCAGCGATGGTCAACTACGTCAACGAGAACCTGCGCGGCCACATCCTCACGGTCGAGGACCCGGTCGAGTTCGTGCACGAGTCCAAGCGCTGTCTGGTGAACCAGCGCGAGGTGGGCTCGCACACGCAGTCGTTCGCCTCGGCGCTGCGCGCCTCGCTGCGAGAGGATCCGGACGTGATCCTGGTGGGCGAGTTGCGTGACCTCGAGACGACGCAGCTGGCGATCTCGGCGGCCGAGACCGGCCACCTCGTGTTCGCCACGCTGCACACGAACTCGGCGGCCAAGACGATCGACCGCATCATCGACATCTTCCCGAGCGGGCAGCAGGCGCAGATCCGCACCATGCTCTCGGAGTCGCTCGAGGGCGTGGTGGCGCAGACGCTGCTGCCCTCGAAGGACGGCAAGGGTCGTGTGGCCGCGCTCGAGGTGCTGGTGGGCGTGCCCGCGCTGCGCAACCTCATCCGTGAGAACAAGACCGCGCAGATCCTGAGCGTCATCCAGACCGGCGCCAACCACGGCATGATCAGCCTCGACCAGCACCTGCGTGAACTCGTCATGCAGGGCCGCGTGTCACGGCAGGACGCCGCCGTGTACGCCTCGAACCCGGCGATCTTCGACACGCCGGGCCCCGGCGCACCTCCGCCTGCGGCAGGCCCCTCCCCTTCGGGTGTGACGGCGCGGCCGGCGGCCGCGGCACGCCCCGCACTCGAACCGCAGGAACCGGCGCGCAAGCCCGGCCTGTTCGGACGCTGACCCCGACCTGGGACGGAACCCCATGGAACTGCACCTCGACGCGTTGCTCACCGGCCTCGCGCAGAACAAGGGCTCGGACCTCTACCTGACCGCCGACTCGCCGCCGCTCTACCGCGTGGACGGCGCCACGGTACCCGCGATGCATCACGTCATGGAGGCGACCGAGGTCGAGCAGGTCATCCGTGGGGTGCTGTCGCCGGGCGAACAGGAGGAGTTCGACCGCACGCGCGAGCTCAACGTGGCGCGCATGGTGCCGGGCGTCGGTCGCTTCCGCCTCAACGTGTTCCGCCAGCGCGGGCAGGTCGGGCTCGTCGCGCGCATCATCCCGATCGAGTTCCCGAACGCCGAGCAGCTGGGCCTGCCGTCGTCGCTGCGCGACCTCATCATGCAGAAGCGCGGACTCATCCTGGTGACCGGCGCGACCGGCTCGGGCAAGTCCACCACGCTCGCCGCGCTGATCGACCACCGCAACCTGAACTCGCGCGGCCACATCCTCACGATCGAGGACCCGATCGAGTTCGTGCACCCGCACAAGGGCTGCGTGGTGACGCAACGCGAGGTCGGCGTGGACACCGCATCGTTCGCGGCCGGACTGAAGAGCGCGTTGCGACAGGCGCCCGATGTCATCCTGATCGGCGAGATGCGCGACGTCGAGACGGTCGAGGCCGCCATCCACTTCGCCGAGACCGGCCACCTCGTGCTGGGTACACTGCACGCCAACAACGCCAACCAGGCGGTCGAGCGCGTGGTGAACTTCTTCCCGCAGGAGACCCACGACGCGCTCTACCCGCAGTTGGCGCTCAACCTGCGCGGCATCGTCTCGCAGCGACTGGTCCCGCGCGCCGACGGCAAGGGCCGCGTCGCCGCGATCGAGGTCATGTTGAACTCGCCGCGCGTCGCCGACCTCATCGCCAAGGGCGAGATCGCCGCGCTCAAGGGGGCGATCGAGGCCAACGTGCAGGACGGCTCGCGCTCGTTCGATCAGGCCCTGTACGAGCTGCATCGCGCCGGACTCATCACGCTCGACGAGGCGCTGCGGCAGGCCGACAGCGCGAACAACCTGCGGCTGCGGATCAAGATGGAGGCGGCCACGCCGAACCCGGCCGACAAGCCGCGGTTCTCGCTCCAGTCGGATTCGCAGGCCGCCTGATCCGACACGACGGGCGTCCCTCCCGCAGCGGGAGCGGGCGCCCGTGGTGCGTCAGGCCGCGCGGTCGAGCGCGCCGCCACCGCGGCGCTTGAGGGCACGGGCCGGCACGCCCACGGCCACCACGCCCTCGGGCAGCGTCTTGACCACCACGCTGCCCGCCCCCACCACCGTGCCGTCGCCGACCGTGACGCCTTTGAGCACGATGCAGCGCGCCCCGAACCAGACGTCGTTCCCGATGCGGATGGGCGCGCTCACCTGCGGCTGCCGCATGACGGGCATCCCGGGCTCGGTGCCATGGTCGTTGTCCTGCACGTAGCATCCGTCGCCGAACGCGGTGTCGTCCCCCACCGTGACCGACTCGTACGAGTTCACGGTGACCCCGGTGAGCATCGTCACGCGGCGGCCCAGCACGATGCGACCGTGACCGGGACCGTAGTCGTGCGTCCACAGGGTGACCCCGCGATGCAGCCACGAACCCGCACCGATCGAGATGCGGCGAGGATCCCCGAGGATGCGGATGCGCCCCGTGAAGTTCACACGCCCCTCGAGCCGCACGCCGTACGCCCGCAGCCACGCCCCGTAGAGCACGCTGAAGGCACGCGTCCAGGCCCACGCCATCGTGATCCGGACGAGATTGCGCACACCACCCTTGGCGCGCAGACGCTGCACGATCGAACCGCGGTTCGAGTTCACGCGACCTCCCCGGTGCGGACGGCCCGTCGGGACAGGAGCCCGCGCACCATGGCGACGTCGGATGCACCCAGCCCGCCGCTCGCGAGGAGCGCGCCTCCGTAGACGAGCGTACCGACCGCGAGTCCCAGCATCACCCCCCACGGTCCCGCAGGAAGGTGCGGGACCGAGACGAACAACGCGAGTGCGGTGGCCCCACCGGCGAGTAACGGCCGTACGAGCAGGGCCCCGAGTCCCACACCGGGAACCCCTCGCGAGACCACGCGATAGAGCAGTGCCAGACAGACGACCTCGCTCACCACCGTGGCGGCCGCCGCACCGACGAACGACAGGCGCGGGATGAGCACGAGGTTGAGCGCGATGTTGAGTGCTGCGGTCACGCCCACGACCCACGTGCCCGCCGACGGTCGCCCCTGCGCCACGAGCACGTGCAGGAGCAGATCGGCCATGAACGAACCCGGCAGGGCCCACAGCAGGACGCGCAGCCCGGGGGCGGCGGCGGCGTAACCGGGACCCAACACGAACACGAGCAGCGGTTCGGCCACGGCCCCGAACGCCACGGCCACGAGCACGGTGAACAGGGCCTGCAGTCGAAGGGACTTGCGACACAGCACGGCGAGCCCCTCCGCGGGACCGTCGGCCGCACGCGCGAGCAGCGGGAACAGGACCGAGCGGAACCCGACCGTGAGCATCGCGAAGGCCTCGAAGATGCGATAGACGCCACCGTAGAGCCCCACGGCGTGCGAGTCCTTCAGCGTGTGCAGCATGACGGCGTCGATGCGGAAGTAGAGGGCGATGAACACCCACGACAGCGCGAGCGGCAGCGCGGAACGCAGCATGGCGAGCGCGCCGAGCGCGGGCGGCGAGCCCTCGTCGGCGGTCACCACGTCCCGCCGGAGCGCGGCACGCGCCGAGAACACGGCCACGAGTGCGTGCACGGTCTGCGCGATCACCTGCGCTCCGACCGCGGTCCACACGCTCACCCCACCTTTCCAGGCGAGGGCGACCACGACCAGTCCGCTGACGCTGCCGACGGCGAGCGCGAGTCCGACGCGACCGGGGTGACCGGCCGCACGCAGCAGCCCCTCGTAGACGCCCGCGAGCGAGCCCAGCGACATGGCCACGGTGAGCGCGGCGAGCATGGCGAGCGTCTCGGGCGGGGTGCGCAGGACGAGCGCGGTGCCGAGCACGAGCGACAGCGTCACGGGCACGAGCGCGAGCTTGAGCCGCAGCGCGGAGCGCAGCATCTCGCGCGTCCGCCCGGGGGTGCGCGCGACCTCGCGCGTGAAGACCGTGGTCAGGCCGAGGTCGGTGACGACGTTGAAGATCAGCGTGAACGAGGTGGCGTAGGTGAGCACGCCGAACGATTCGACGCCGAGGCGGCGCGCGAGCAACAGGAGCAGCGCCATGTCGAGCAGCTTGGACGCCAACTGCCCCGAGAGCAGGCGCAACGTGCCCCGCAGCACCGTGACGCCGCGTCCGCCCTGCCCCTGGCTGCGATCAGCGGACGCCATGGGGCCTCGCGCAGGCGCGCTGTGCCCGCGCCGCGAGGCGGCACGGAGCGGGGACGGCGAAGGGACGGCAGGGGTACGGACGCGGCATGGGGGTGCCCCAGTGGACCGAGGGTGACGGATTCCCCCGGGGTATCGGCCGCCGGCGCGCCGGGGTGAAGTGCGGAATGCACGCTCGCCCCGGGGGCTGGCAGGCCGGGAACCGGCGCCCGCGGGCGTCAGGACGGGCGAAAGCCCATGAAAAAGCTCCGGCCCCTGACGGGGCCGGAGCAGGAACGATCGGTCTCGGTGGCGCTGGGTTCCCCACTCGGGGGAGCCGACGCCAGAGCGTCCGGAGTTCCCCTACGAGGACGCCACCTCCACCGAAGCCATAAGACGACTATCCAATGGATCACCTCCTTCTCGGGGCCACCACGTTGCGGGAGGACCCAACCTCCCCGAGGACGCGAGCCGCCCGAGCCCGCACTCCCCGCGCACGGATCACCGTGCGAACGGACGCAACACGAGAATGATGCGCCCATCGAGGGGCGCGAGTCAACGACGGAAGTGCGCGCGCCCACCGCCTCAGGCGATGCGGTTGCGCTGCAGCACCTTCTCGGGCACGGGCTTGAGTCGCGAGATGAGTCCGACCATCGCGAGCAGCTTCAGCCCGTAGTACGTGAGGTCCACCTCCCACCAGTAGAAGCCCTGCCTCGCCGACGCCGGGTAGTGGTGGTGGTTGTTGTGCCAACCCTCGCCGAGCGTGAGGATCGCGAGGAACCAGTTGTTGCGGCTGTCGTCCCCCGTGTCGAACCGGCGCGAACCGTAGACGTGCGACAGCGAGTTGATGGTGTAGGTGGCGTGGTAGAGCACCACGGTGCTCACCACGAAACCCCACACGAACATCTGCGCCATCGAGGTGCCGAGCTCGGGATGCGCGCGCTCGAGCCACGCCCCCCACGCCAGCACGATCGCCGCGAGCAGTGCGGGCCCGACGAGGTCGAATCGGTCGATGAATCGCAGCTCGGGGTAGCGCATCCAGTCGCGCACCAGCCGGTCGCGCGTCGGCGTGCCCGAACGCGTGAGGAACCAACCCACGTGCGACCACCAGAAGCCGTGCTGACTCGGCGAGTGCGCATCGCCGTGCTCGTCGGAGTGCCGGTGGTGGTAGCGGTGGTGCGCCGCCCACCACAGCGGTCCGCGCTGGATGGCCATGCTTCCGGTGAGCCCCATGACGAACTGGAACGCACGCCCGGCGGTGAAGGTGCGGTGCGAGAAGTAGCGGTGGTAGAAGCCGGTGATGGCGAACATGCGCAGCACGTAGAGCGCGACGCAGGTCCACACCGCGGCCGGCGACCATCCCACCCACACCACGGCGAACACGCCGAGGTGCATGAGCACGAACGGGATGCAGCCCTGCCAGTGGATGGGCTCGGGCGGGATGGCGACGGGCTCGAGGTGCGCGGCGGCGTCGTGCGCCTCGCGCGCGGGTTCGACGGTGGGCTCGACGGGCGTGGTGGTCATGGGGTCCTTCGCGAGGGTGCGGCGCGGGCGCGCGACGGGGCGCGCGGGCTGAGCGATGCGGACGAGCCTAGCGACTCGTTCGGTGGCGCGGCAAGCGAGGGTGCGCTCTCAGGCGAGCAGGTCGGCGACGTGCTTGCGCAACTCGGGCACCCCGGTGCCCTTGGCCGCACTCACCCACGCCACCTGCGACGGATCCTGACCCAGATCGGCCGCGATGCGCGCGAGCTGGTGGCCGTGGCGGCTGCGACCGATCTTGTCGGTCTTGTTCGCGACCACGAGGAACGGGACACGCACCGACGCGAGCCATTCGACCATGGTGCGGTCGAGCGGGGTGGCACCGATCTCGGCGTCCACCAGCACGAACACGGTGCGCAGCGTGCGACGCTTCGTGAGGTAACCCTCGATCATCGCCTGCCAACCCGACCGCACGCGCCCGGGGGCGGCGGCGAACCCGTAGCCCGGCAGGTCCACGATCCAACGGTCGGGCGTGGCTTCGAACACGTTGATGAGCTGTGTGCGACCCGGCGTGCGCGACACCCGCGCCAGATCCTTGCGCCCGGTGACCGCGTTGAGCAGCGAGCTCTTCCCCACGTTGGAGCGCCCCACGAACGCCACCTCGCCCACACAAGGGGGCAACTCGGAGACGCGCGTGGCCGACATCAGGAACCGGAGTGCGGGGAAGGGATTCGCCATGCCGCGCAGTCTAGCCGGGCGCGGGCTCCGCGACGAACCGCGGGTCAGTCGGAGACGGAGTCGCTCTTGCCGACGCCGTGGCGCTCGAGCCAGTTGGTGAGCGTCTGGTAGCTCGGCAAGCCCACCAGTCGCGCGGCATGGCTCTTGTTGCCGTTGGCCTCGCGCATCGCGCGCTCGAGGTAGTGACGCGCCACCTCGTCCAGCAACTCGGGCAGGCTGAAGCCGTCCCCCACCGCCCGGTCGAGCACACCGTCGCCCTGCGGCCGCCCCGACGGCGTGATGGCGTCACGCATGTCCTCGAGCGAGATCGTGTCGCTGGAGCTCCACAGCACGGCACGGCGAAGGGTGTTGTAGAGCTCGCGCACGTTGCCCGGCCACGCATGGGACAGCAGCACGGTGCGCGCCCCCGGCGACAGGCGACGCGGCACGAAACCGTGGTCGTCGTGGTTCTCGCCGTTCACCACCTCGAGCAGGTGGTCGGCGAGCAACCCCACGTCCCCCGTGCGCTTGCGCAGCGGCGGCAGGTGGAGCACGGCGACCGCGAGCCGGTAGTAGAGGTCCTCGCGGAAGCGACCGTCCGCGATGCCTGCCGCGAGGTCGCGGTTCGTGGCCGCGACCACCCGCACGTCGATCCGCGTCGCGTGGGTGGAGCCGACGCGGATGACCTCGCCCTCCTGCAGCACGCGCAACAGCTTCACCTGCGCGGGCCCGGGGAGCTCACCGACCTCGTCCAGGAACAACGTGCCGCCGTTGGCCGCCTCGAAGTACCCCATGCGACTCAGGATGGCGCCGGTGAAGGCACCCTTCTCGTGACCGAACAGCTCGGACTCGACGAGTTCGGACGGGATGGCACCGCAGTTCACCGCCACGAAGGGTCGCTCGCGACGCGGGCTGGACCGGTGGATGGCGCGCGCGAGCAGTTCCTTGCCCGTCCCCGACTCGCCCTGCAGCAGCACGGGCACCGAGCGGGTGGCGACACGACGTGCCATGGAGACGAGACGTCGCATGGGGGCGCTGCGGTGCACGATGTGATCGAACTCGGGAGCCGAGGGAGGCAATCCATCGCCGAGACGGTCGGCGCGCTCCTCGTGGCGCAGCCGCAGGTCGGGCACGAAGTCGGCCGACATCTCGAACGGGACCGAGGCGACCCGCACACCCTTCTCGCGCGACGACTCCAGGAGCTCGGCCGGGAAGCGCGTCTTGGCGAGGATGATCCAGATCGCCGCCATGGCCGGCGTGCCGGGGCTCAGGTGGAACGTGAGCGCGGGAGATGACGATTCGCTCTTGAGCACCGACCCCACCACCTGCACGGCGGCGTTGTGGATCTCGGCGAACTCGGTCGGACTGGTGAGCGGGATGTGCTCGAGCTCGACGGTCGCCGTGGTGCGTGAACGCAACCAGCGAACGTAGGACTCCGACGATTCGCGTGGGAAGTTGGACAGCAACACGGTACGGCGGAACCGGCCGGTGGCGAGCGCCTGTGCGATGGGCCCCTGCCCCGCACCCGCCTCGTCCTCGACCGCCCGCAGATCCGCACTGCCCACCCACGCCACCAGCACCCGGTCACTCACGTGTCGCAATATACATATTCGTCCATCGAATTGCACAAGGCGGCCGGATTGGTTCACATATAAGACGATACGCTTGGCATGACCGCACTCATGGGAATCGCCCAATATGGAATTCGCGATTCCCCTCAGGCCTCGGAGTGAAGCCCCCGGCCGGCTCGGGACTTCGTTCGGCGAGGTGCGGACTCGGGATCCGCGCCAGGGGAACGCTCACGATACCGCTCTACCCCGCACACCGCCGCAATGACTTCCGCCGGAAGCACGTTCAGTAGCAGCGGCGCGGCGCCCCGAGCACTTCCAACGGCAGGATGAGGGATCGAGCGGGCTCGAGGCTCAGCGCGACGACCACTGCACAGTGAACAGCAGCGTGTCGGGCCGGACGCGCAGGATGCCGAGCTGGGCCGAGGCGCGCGAGTAGGCGACGTAGTACCACTTCTCGCGCGGGATCTTGTGGTCCGGGTTCATGTCGTCCACGACCAGCACGCTGGGCCACTCCGAACCCTGAGCCTTGTGCACGGTGAGTGCGTACCCCCAGTCCGCGCGCAGGACGTTGCTGAGCGGCCCCGAGATGTTCTCGGTGAACAGGACCCCACCGCGGATCTGCTCGCCCGCGAGCATCTGCGACGACACGACCCACTCCTGGGACTCCGACTTGCGCCCCTCGGGATGGGCCTGCACCACGTACTCGAGCAGACCGGGTTCGTCGGAGCGCACCTGCGTGGTGCCGATATACCTCTCGACCACGAGACGCTCGCCGTTGGCGAGCCGGATCTTCGCCTTCGGATGGAAATAGTTCTCGCTCGCCACCAGAATCTCGCCCGCCTTGGGCACGAAGTCCGTGGGATGCTGCATGTACCCGCGCTTCCAGCGCACATACTCGTTGATCGCGACACGCAGCGAGTTGCGCTGCACCAGCACCACGTCCGAGCGGTCCACGAGTTCGCCCAGCTGGTCCACACCGAAGTGCCCCGCGGCCTCGGACAGGCAGAACACATGGCCGTCGGGGCTTACGCCCTCCTCGGGCTGACGGCCCTGTCGGACCGCGTTGGCGACGGATAGCACGGACGACTCCGTGTCCTGACGGTGCACGGTCTCGAGCCTGGCGTCGGGCTTGTCGAGCACACCGGCGGCGCCGTACTCGGCTTCGGACACGCCCTCCTCGATCACCGGCGGCAACTGATCCGCATCCCCGATGAACAGCACGCGGGCGTAGGTCTCGAGCTGCCGACGATCGCGGTGCGTGACCATCGAGGCCTCGTCCACCACCACCAGCCGCAGCTTGGGATCGATCGGCTTGGACCCCTTCATGACGAACTCGATGTCCTGCCCACGGTAGCCGCTCTTCTCGTACTTCCACAGGAAGGACGCGAGCGTGCTCGCACGCTGTCGCCAACCACGCGGCAGTCGCTGCTTGAGGGCCTCGACCGCTTTACCCGTCGGGGCGACCATCATGAGATGGTCGGGCTGCAGTCCCAACTTCTCGATGATGGCACTGACGACCGTGGTCTTGCCGCTGCCCGCGGGCCCGGTGATGGCGAACATCGTGGACGAACGACCGGGCGCGCGGAACCACGCGATCGCGCCATCCACCGCCACGCGCTGGTCCGGCGAGAGCTGGTCGAGCTCGATCTCGGCCCGCACCTTCGAGGACTTGGTCCGGCGAGGCGGGAGCTGGAACGGCGGGTCCTCGACCCGCGGCGGACGCGGCGGTTCGGGACGCGGCTCGCGCGGCTCGGAGCCCACGGGTTCCGGAGCGATCGGCTCGGGAGTCGCGACCGCCCCATCCCCACCGGCAGGGGCCGCAGCATCGCCGAGGTAGAGCCGATCGAGCACCCAATCGCCCAACTGCTTGAGCTGAGCGTGATCCTGGGTCCGACCGAAACGCTGCACGAGGCGTGACGTCGCATCGAGGAAGTCCTCGACCGTCTCGAGTCGCATGTAGTGCAACTGGCCGCGCTCGGTCTTGTCCTTGTGCGAGAGCTTGTTGCGATACTGCCGCACGCGCTTGACGTCGTACTCGTTGAGGTTGAACTCCGAACCCACCGCCGACAGCAACTGGCAGATCGGGACGACGTCGCGCACCCCGCGCTCGATGGAGGAGCGCGACGAGACCGTGAAGTGCTCGTTCTCGTTCATGGCGAGATCGAGCAACTGCGTCTGGCGCGGGACCGGATGCCGCGCCCACCACCCCTCGAACGCGATGCAGAACACCTTGAGCACGCGTTCCATGGTCCCCGCGACGACGTCCTCGATGTCCACGGGAATGCCAGGGGGCTGCACGGGTGCCTCCGGGAGCGCAGGGGGAGACGGGAGTGTCGGTGCGGGCACCGACCCGACGGAGCGAGCGCGCAATATAGAGCAAACCCGACGCGCCGCAGCGAGCCTCAGGAAAGTGGTAACGAATTCCCATCTGGAGAGAGGACGACAAGGCTTCTTGTGCTGCACAAGATTTCTTGTGCACCCGGCGCCACGTAGTCGCCTCGAATCCCGCTAACTCGTTGCGATTGAGCCGAAAAGCCGCTGGCACGCCGGCTGCAATGGAGCGCTTCGGGAAACACACGAGGCGGCCGCTCACCGTCCGTCGCTCGCCGCGACGCGGCGCCTCGTCCTGCCGGTCCCCTCCCCTCTGCGCCCTCTTCTGGGCGAAGCGCGTTACGGGCCGGTCGGGAACGGCCCGGGTCGAGGAGCCCCGGCGCCGGACGATCAGTACCGTCCTTCGCTTGCCTAGGGGGTGAGCTGGGACGGATGTCCGGCGTCGGCTCCACGCCCCGGGTGATTCGTTCCCCGAGCGTCCTGCAAAAAACGCCAACGTCCCTCACAGCGAGCCGATCCGGAGATCCCCACCATGTTCGATGAGCATGAGGACGACGATCACGCCGCGCTCGAGGCCGAGTTCGCCCGGGAGATGCAGCGCCTGTACGAGGAGCCCAAGCGCGCCCACGGTTACAACGCCACCTACCTCCTCCACATGATGGAGGAGTGCGGGCCCGTGGAGGCGGCGCGGCGCCTCGCGCTCGACTCGACCCAGCAGGACGGGCTCACGAAGCTCTGGGAACTGGCCGCCCTGCACTACAGCGTCGAGGCGGTGCTGCTGCGTCCCCGCTGGCGTGCGCTCTTCGACACGCGCGTGCGCATGGCGGCGCGCAGGAAGCTTCGGCGCCTCGACTACCACGAACCGGAGTGGGGCGAGGAGTGACGGCCCCGCGGATCGAAGGACCGCGAGACGAGTCATGAACGAACACGAGGGCCCGCACGGACGTACCGTGCGGGCCCTCGTGCTACTGACAGGATGGAGGCGGCACCCGGATTCGAACCGGGGAATAAGGGATTTGCAGTCCCTCGCCTTACCACTTGGCCATGCCGCCCCAAGACGAAGTTGGGCGATGAGTTATAGCGCAGGCGCGAGGCGGATTCCAGTCTCGCGCACCTCGGGTGCTGCGATCGGGGAGGCGGCGAGGAGCGTGAAACGACGCGGGGATTGGCCTTTGCGAGGGCTCCACCCTCGGGAGTCGTTCGCGGTGGAAGGGGG